>JBLMXA010000196.1:0-13426 GCA_050257515.1 Acidobacteriota bacterium
GTACCGGCCACTCGCGGTGTGGCGCGAGGACGGGGACGCGCTCGCCGGCGAGCTCGTGATGCCGCTCGCGGTAGGGACGGTCGGCGGCGCACTGCACGCTCATCCTTCCGCGCGGTTGGCGCTCGAGCTGGCCCACGTGGGACATGCCGACCGGCTCGCAGCGCTCGCCGGCGCTGCCGGGCTCGCGACGAACCTCGCGGCGCTCCGCGCGCTCGCGAGCGAGGGCATCCAGCGCGGACACATGGCGCTGCACGCTCGTGGCGTCGCGCGCGCGGCAGGCGCCACCGGCGAGCTCGTCGACAAGGTCGCCGCGGAGCTCGCCGCATGCGGCGACGTCAAGCCCGATCGCGCGCGCGAGGTGCTCGCTCGCCTGAAGGAACAACCATGATCCACCGCCTCGGAGTCGCTCGGTCGCCTGCCCTCGCCGTCCCGCTCCCGCCCACGCTCGAGCTCGACGCTTGCTACCGGTACTGCGAGGCGCTCGTGCGCGCGCGCCATCACAACTATCCCGTCGCGTCGACCTTCGCGCGGTCGGCCCTCCGCAAGCACATCTTCGCGCTGTTCGCGTTCGCGCGCGTCGCCGATGACTTCGCGGACGAGACCGCATACGAGGGACGGCGCGCACGCGAGCTCGATCGCTGGGAGGAGCAGCTGCACGCGGCGTATCGTGGGCACGCGGAGCACCCGGTGTTCGTCGCGCTCGCCGATACTGTCGACAAGTTCGCGTTGCCGATCACGGAGTTCACCGAGCTGCTATCCGGATTCCGCACCGATCTCGAGCGGCGTCGTTATGCGACCTTCGACGAGCTCCGCGCGTACACGCGCCAGGCGGCCGAGCCGGTCGGCCGGCTGCTGCTCTATATCGGCGGCTATCGTGCGCCCGAGCTCCATGCGTATGCCGAGGACCTTTCGACCGCGCTCGCGGTCGCGCGCCTGATCCAAGACGTGCCCGCCGACTGGAACCGCGGCCGCGTCTACCTGCCGGCGGAGGATCTGCGTCACTTCGGCGTGTCCGAAGCCGACATCGCCTCGCGCCGTGTTTCGGCGGCGGTCGGCAATCTCGTCCGCTACGAGGTGGCCCGCACGCGTGCGCTGTTCGAGCGAGCCCGTCCGCTCGTCGACATCGTCGGACCCGACCTCGCGGTCGAGCTCGCGCTCACTTGGCATGGCGGCATGCGCATCCTCGACAAGATCGAGCACGTCGGCAAGCGCCTGTTCGCCGAACGCCCGCAGCTCGGCACCGCAGACAAAGCCATCGTCCTCGCGCGCGCGCTTGCCTGGCGTGGCGAGACGCTGCCCCCGCGGACGCTTCACCTCGCACAGCGTCTGATCGCGCGCGTCTAGCTCGTACCCCCGAGCTCGCGACAGCGTCGCAACGCGTCGTACAGCAGCCGTTCGAGGGGCGCGTCGGCCCCGAGCGCGCGAGCTGCCTCATCGACAGCGATCCGCGCGATCGCGGGCTTGTAGCCAAGCCGCTCGAGTGCACCGCTCGCGTCGTGGCGAAGTCCCACGTGGGACGGCCGGCGGACCTCGACCTGCTCGGCGGTCCCGCTGATCGCGAGCCGTCCATCGTGATGCGCCTGGTGACACGACGAACAGACGAGCACGAGATTGCTCGGCGCGTGAGTGCCGCCGTGCTCGCGATGCACGAGATGGTGGATCTCGAGACCGCGCGCAGAGCGACATCCGGGTACGCGGCAGCGGCCCGCATCGCGCTGCCACACGAGGCGCGCGACCGACGGGGGCACGTCCTGCCGCACGCGACCTGCCTCGTCGACGCGTTGCGCGTCGCAGTCCACGCGTGCCATGGCGGCCTTGCCGATCGCGACCTTCCCGCCGCCGCCGTGCTGCCACGCCTGCTTGCAGCTCGCGCACACCGTCACACCGACCTGGTACTTGGCGCGCCCCGTCGGCTCCGTCGTCGCGAGCGCTCCATGAACGAGCGCTGCAACGAATGCATCGTCATCGAGATGACTGCCGTGCTCGGCCTCGAGCTGCACGCGCGCCTGACGCCACATCGCATACGTCTCGGGCTGCAGCTCGATGCGCACGATCCGTGGCCGCACGTCGGGATCCGGCGGATCGTCGGGCCGATCTCCAGGGCGGTGGCCCGCGACCAGCTCCTCGATCTGGCGGAGGTTCTTGTCGCGCGCGGCATCGACCCACTCGCCCTCGGTCGTGCGCGTCGCCACGCGTGACAGCTCGCGAACGGCCGAAAACGCGAGCGTTCCGGTCGCCAATGCCTCGGTCATCGTCGGCAGGTCTGCCAGTGCCCGCGCAACCCGAAGTCGTTCGCGCGCCGCATGCGGCGAATACCCGAGCGCCCGCTCCATGTAGTCGAGTGCGGAGACCATGCCGAGCGGCCGCCAGATCTGCTGCGCTTCGGCCTCGCGCAACCAGCTTGCCTCCTCGGCATCGAGCGCCGCGCGCCGTCGCGCGATCGCGACCAGCGCGTGATGGACTTCGTCCCACGTGGGACCCACGACCTCACAAACAGTGCCACTGTTCATGCGTTCACGAGTAGCACGCGACTCTGTCGTTCCATGTGCTGGTGAGGTCGCGTTCCGGCACTCGATCGCGAAGAGGCAACGCTGTTCAGGCCGCGGCCGCGACGATCTTGTCGACGAGGTCCGCCTCGTGGCGGCGGACCTGCACGCGATGCAGACAGACCGGCATGCCGACGAATGCGAGGCCGACCTTGTAGTCCTCGCCGTCGTCGCGCAGCCACACGCCCTGCGCCCGGAAGCGATAGCTGCACTCGCCGTGGTCGATCACGATCTCGACCTGCTCGCCGCGCGCGATGAAGGGCGCCTTCCGGCACACGAGGCCGCCAGGTCCCATCTCCACGATCTCCACCGCGTCGTTGATGCGGTCGCCGCGCATGACACCATCGAGCTTCACGGCCTGGCGCCGGAACTTGCGACCGCGGGCCCGCTCGCTCTTGGGAGCGAAGTCACGCTCGATGGCGGCGACCTCTTCGATCTCGTCCAGATCGAGGCCGTAACCGAGGTCGCATTTCCCGATCAGGGAGCGGTATCGGAAGACCACCTCGAGCATGACCGGGGAAGAAGCAGGGGCCGTGCCACGTAGCGCGATCGGGTAACGGTCCGAAACCCCGCCAGGGACTTCCGACCCGGCCAGCCCGGGAACCGGGTGGAGCGTCACCAGGCCGTGGTGCTGCGGTCGCACAGGCCGAGACGTGCACAACTCGCGTGTAACCTTGCACGATCGCTGCTATCCACCGGACGTGGACCTGTTCGCGCAGAGCGCCCGCAAGCGCCACGTCGGCGAGCCGCTGGCGGAGCGCATGCGTCCGCGCAGCCTTTCCGAGCTAGTGGGCCAGTCCCATCTCGTCGGCAGCGGTCGGATCCTCTCCAACCTCGGGCCCGGACGCGCCATTCCGTCGCTCATCCTGTGGGGGCCGCCGGGCAGCGGTAAGACAACGCTCGCCCGTCTCCTCGGAGAGACGCTCAAGGCCGAGCTGGTGTCGCTGTCCGCGGTCGAGGCCGGTGTCAAGGACGTTCGCGAGGCGATCGCGAAGGCGGCGGAGCGCCGTGACCAGTTCGGTACGCGCACGCTGCTGTTCGTCGACGAGATCCACCGGTTCTCGAAGACCCAGCAGGACGCGCTACTCCCGCACGTCGAGGCCGGCACGGTGACGTTGATCGGCGCGACGACCGAGAACCCGAGCTTCGGCGTGGTGGCCGCGCTGCTGTCGCGCTGCCGCGTCGTCCGGCTCGAACCGCTGCCGGACGCCGAGCTCGTACGCCTCGTCGACCGCGCGATGCAGGATCCCGAGCGCGGGCTCGGCGCGAGCGGCGTGACGATCGATGCAGAGGTCACGGCGCAGGTCGTCGCAGCTGCCGCCGGTGACGCACGCCGGCTGTACAGCGTGCTCGAGATCGCGGCGTCGCTTGCCGGCGCGGGGCCGATCACGCCAGCACACGTCGCGGAGGCCGCGCAGGGCAGGACGCTGCTGTACGACAAGGCCGGCGACGAGCACTACGGCGTGGTTTCGGCGTTCATCAAGAGCATGCGGGGCTCCGATCCGGACGCCGCGGTCTACTGGATGACGCGTATGCTCGAGGCCGGCGAGGACCCGCGGTTCGTGCTCCGCCGCATGGTGATCTTCGCGGCCGAGGACGTCGGCAACGCCGATCCGCAAGCGCTCGTCGTCGCGACCGCCGCGCTGCACGCCGTCGAGCTCGTCGGCCTGCCGGAGGGCGTGCTGCCGCTGACGCAAGCCGTGACGTATCTCGCGCTCGCACCGAAATCGAACCGCGCGCTCACCACCTACGCGGCCGCGCGCAAGCTCGTCAAGGAGCGCGGCGCGCTGCCGGTGCCCTCGCGCCTGGTGCCGGCGTCCGGCGCGGCGCCCGAGCGCGGCAAGGACTACAAGTACCCGCACGAGTTCGAGGGGGCGTACGTTCCCGAGGACTACCTCCCCGACGCGCTCGTCGGCGAGACGATCTACGAGCCTAGCGACTCGGGATTCGAGAAGGAGCTCGCGGCGCGGCGCGCGGAGCTGATGAAGAAGAAGCGCGAGCGCTAACCGGACGCCGCCACGCCCACCACAGCGCGACCGCGAGCAGGCCGACCGCGACTGCGGTCACCGCACAGCCCCACACCAGCTGGGGGCCGCCGAAGCCGTCCGCGACCGTCGCGATGTCCGATGGCACCTTCTTGCCGGCGATGTCGACCGTGTCCTCGAACACGTAGCCGACCATCCGCGTCAGCGTGTCGATCGCGAGCACGACGGCGAGCACCTGCGCGATGATCACGCGACGCTCGGGGGGCTCGCGCACCGCCGCGTAGGCGAGAGCGACGGCAACCATGGGCATGGCGACGAGCCCGGTCGCCGACCTCACCCAGATGATCATCGACGCGACGAGCGCCGCCGCGAGCGCCGCGAGCGCCATCCGCGCGCGCCGCGGGCCGTGCACGGTCGCGAGAATGCACGCACCGACGATCGGCGGCGCGAGCAGCCCGCCGAGCGCGACGAGCGCGTGCGGCCAGCCCCCGCCCGCCCACGAGTGCGCGACACCGCCGGCGTTCTTGAAGATCTCGAGCGAGTCGAAGCGGCCGCCGAGCGCGAGCGCGGTGAGCCCGTGCCCCATCTCGTGCACCCACGTCGTGAACAGCGTGAGCGGGTACAGGGCGAGATCGCCGAACGGAACGTAGTAGGCGACGATGTAGACGGCAGCCGCGGCGAGCAGGATCGCGGTGCGCGGCCGCACGGCGGGCTACGCCAGGCGCACCCAGCGCGCCTTCGCCTGCTCGATCTTGCCGCTGAACGCCTGCGGAAAGTGACGCTGCACGTACGCGAACGCCTGGTTGATCAGCTCGCGATCGATCTCGGGGGGCACTTCCATGTTCTGGTCGTGGGGATCGGGCTTGATGCCCAGCCGGACGACTTCGGTGAGGCGCAGAACGTGGAGGCGGTTGACGAACAGGGCATGAGCGATGCCGAGGAACAGCTCTTCGGTCGCGGGATCCAGCGCCATACGAGGTCAGGTACCTACCACGGCACGGATTTTCGGGCCAGCGCGAACTACTTGCCTTTCGTGGCGGCCGCGAGCCCCGAAAGCCCCGCGTTCGGGATGATCGCGTAACCCTGCACGTCGACGTTGGATAGGACGACGTTGTCCTCGTGCCACAGCGGGATGATCGGGAGGTCTCGCGCCACCAGCCGCTGGACCTCGTCGTAGATCGCCTTGCGCTTGGCCGGATCGGTCTCGCGCCGGCCAAGGGCCGTCAGCCGGTCGACGTCCGGGTTGCGGTAGCGCCAGCGGTTGCCGGCGTCCGGGTCCTTGGCGTCCGGGATGCGGGAGCTGTTGAAGTAGAAGAAGTAGAAGTCGGGGTCGGTGATCGGCGCCGTCTGCATCGAAGCGAGCTGGAAGTTGCCCTTCTTGATGTCCGCGAACGCCGTCGCCGGCTCGAACGCGCGCACCTCGACGTCGATCCCCACGTCCGCGAGCTGGTCGGCGATCAGCCGGGCGATCGTCACCCGGAACGCGTCCGCCGAGGTCTTGTAGACGAGGTGCAGGCGCACGCCATCCGTCCCACGTGGGACGCCCGCCTCGTCGAGCAGCCGCTCGGCGCGCGGCAGATCGCGGTTCCAGCGCGGGACGTCGGGGTTGTACGCCCAGTGCGTCGGCGGCAAGAGGCCGGTGGCGAGCACCGCGCGCCCCTCGAACTTCGCGGTCACGAGCGCCGGACGATCGATCGCGAGCGCGATCGCCTCGCGCACCCGCAGATCGCGCAGCACCGGATCCTCGTTGTTCATCATCAGATAGGTGAGCAGCACGCTCGCGCCGGTCGACACCTTGACGCGCGGACGCAGCGCGATGTCATCGATCAGATCCAGCCGGGCCGAGTTCTGCAGCAGGTCGGCCGAGCCGCCGACGAGCATCAGGATGCGCGCCGCCGCGTCCTTGACGAACTTGATCTCGACGTGCGGCAGTTTCGGACGCTCGCGCGCGTACGGGCTGGCGTCGAGCAGCGCGTGGTACGAGTCGAGCTCGCGCAGCACGTACGCCCCGGCGCCGACGAGCTTCGGCCGGCACTCGCCGGGCGGCGCGCCGTGGAACGACAGGATGCCGAACTCGAGATCGGTCATCAGGGTGCCGAGCGGTTGCACGAGGTGGAAGCGCACGACACGGTCGCCGCGCGCCTCGACCGACGTATAGCGATCAGAGATGTTCGCGTGCGAGACGCTGTCGCACTTCGGGTCGAGCACGGACGCGTAGGTGCGCGCGACGTCGTCGGCGGTGACCGGCGAGCCGTCCGAGAACCGGGCGTCGCGCAGCGTGACGTCGACGGTGAGCGGATCGACGTGCTCGATCTTGTCCGCGAGGTCGAGCCTGGGCTCGTCCGTGGGCGTATCGACGGACGTCAGCCCCGGACAGATCAGGTGCGCGAGCTTTGCGTCGTAGTTCGTGAGCGCGTAGCGGGGGTCCGCCGTGTTCATCGTGGTCTCGATCGCGAGCACGAGCGTGTCGTCCGGCGTCCGGCGGCGCTGCGGCGAGCAGGCCGCGACCGCGAGCAGCGTGATAGCGTGGAGGCGTCGTGACATCGCGATTCGTGCTCGGGCTCGTGCTCGCAAGTATCGTCACGCCCTACGCGTGGTCGCAAGGAAGCGCCGGCGCGGGATCGGGCGCAGGCTCCGGCTCGGACGAAGAGGAGGAGGCGTCCGGCAGCGCCGCGCACCTCGTCGCGCCGAAGGACGGCAAGACGCGGATGGAGTGGCTGAAGGAGCACCTGAACGGTGCGATCGGCGGCCGCCCCCTGCTCGCGCGGGCGAAGATCGCGGCCTACGTCGTCGACCTCGCGACCGGCGCCGAGCTCTACGCGCACGACGCCGACCAGGGCATGAACCTCGCGTCGAACGCAAAGCTGCTGACGTCGGTCGCCGCGCTCGGCACGCTCGGCAGCGGCTTTCGCTGGCGCACCGCGGTCTACGTCGACGATCTCGCTGACGCGACCGGCGCGGTCAACGGCAACCTCTACGTGCGCGGCCGAGGCGATCCGACGCTGTCGGTCGCCGACCTGCGCGCGCTCGCCGACGACGTCGCCGCGCGCGGCGTGCGCACCGTCGACGGTGACCTGGTGCTCGACACCGGCTACTTCGACGACCAGGTCGATCCTCCGCATTACGCCGATCAGCCCAAGGAGCGCGCGGGCTATCGCGCGCCGGTCGCGAGCCTGGGCGTCGCGCGCAGCGCGGTGTCGGTGATTGTCGAGCCGGAGCCGGGCGGCGAGGCGAAGGTCCGGCTCGATCCCGACGCGGGCGACTACGTCCGGCTGGCCAAGCACGAGGTCAAGACCGTCCCGGACGGCCGGACGAAGCTCAAGGTCGAAGCGAAGCCCGCACGCGACCACCTCGCGTTCGAGGTCACCGGACAGATCCGGACGGCCGACGGCAGCTGGGATCGCCGCGAGCGCGTCGACGATCCGGCCCGGTTCGCCGGCGAGGTGTTCCGCAAGCTGCTCGCCGAGCGCGGTGTCGACATCCGCCACCACGCGATCAGGTCCGGCGCCGTGCCACAGGCGGCGAAGCTGGTCGCCGCGCACGACTCCGCGCCGCTGTCGCTCGTCATCCGCGAGATGAACAAGATGAGCGACAACTACGTCGCCGAGAGCGTGCTGAAGACGCTCGGCGCGGAGACCCGGCAAGCGCCTGGCCCTGCGACGTGGGCCGACGGCACGACTGCGGTCGCCGGCTATCTCGCGAAGCTCGGCATCCCCCCGGGCAGCTACCGCGCCGAGAATGGCTCGGGCCTGTACGGGGCCAGCGAGGTCAGCGCGCACCAGCTCGTCACGCTGCTGCGCGCGGCGCATGCGGACTTTCGGATGGGCCCGGACCTCGTCGCGTCGCTCCCGGTCGGCGGCCAGGACGGCACGCTCGCGAAGCGCTGGCACGGTCACGAGGCGGCCGGCCGTGTCCGCGCGAAGACCGGCACGCTCGACAAGGTCGTCACGCTCGCCGGCTACGTCGGCGTCGACGGCGGGCACCTGCTCGCATTCGCGATCCTCGTCAATGACATTCCCGCGGGTCAGCGCAACCCGACACGCGCGATGGCCGACGAGATGATCGACGCGCTCGTCGCTTACCTCGATGCGCGATGACGTGGTAGGCAGAGGTCAACAAAGGAGTCATCCCATGGCCGACCTCAAGGGCAGCAAGACCCACGCAAACCTCAAGGAGGCGTTCGCCGGCGAGTCGCAGGCGAATCGCCGCTACCTCTACTTCGCCAAGGTTGCCGACGTCGAGGGCCACCCGGATCTCGCCGGCCTGTTCCGCGACACCGCGGAGGGCGAAACCGGCCACGCGCACGGCCACCTCGACTACTTGAAGCGTGTCGGCGACCCGGCGACCGGCGAGCCGATCGGCGACACGTCGAAGAACCTCAAGGCGGCGATCGCCGGCGAGACCTACGAGTACACCCAGATGTACCCGGGCTTCGCGAAGACCGCGCGCGAGGAAGGCTTCACCGAGATCGCCGAGTGGTTCGAGACCCTCGCGCGCGCCGAGCGTTCGCACGCCGGCCGCTTCCAGAAGGGCCTCGACACGCTCAACAAGTAGGCTGTCATGAGCCTCGTCCGGCCGATCACGCGCCGCGACATCAAGGGCCCGGCGCTCTACGGCCCGATCCGCGACGATTATCGCAAGCGCGTGATCGAGCTGAAGGCGCCGCGCCGCGTGATCATCGGCGATCGCGTCGAGCTGGTGTTCGACAACCGGCTCACGCTGACGATGCAGATCGAGGAGATCTGCCGGCTGGAGAACCTCGTCACCGACGAGCAGATCCAGCCCGAGATCGATCTGACGAACGAGCTGATGCCGACGGAGGACTCGCTCGCGGCGACGCTGTTCATTCCGGTGCCGCCGGAGGAGGACGCGCGCGTCGCGCTGCGCGCGCTGGTCGGGCTCGACGAGCACCTCATCCTCCACATCGGGCCGCACGCGATCCGCGCGGCGTTCGAGCCCGGGCGGTCGACCGAGGAGCGAATCTCGGCGGTCCAGTACGCGCGGTTCCCGCTGTCCACCGAGGCCAAGGCGGCGCTGCAGACGCCCGCGACCCCGGTCGCGGTCGAGATCGACCACCCGAGCTACCGGTATCGCGTAGAATGTCCGGACGCGCTGCGGGCCTCGCTCGCGGCCGATTACGGAGCCTGATGATGAGATGGATCCCGGTGGTCGCCGCGATGCTCGCGGGCTGTGGAGGCGCGCCTCATGGCAGCACCGGCGGTGGCGAGGCGTTCGCCTGTCGCGATCGGTCCGCGAGCTACATGGCCGTCAAGGACATCGGCGGCGACGAGCGCGGCGTGTTGATCGAGTGCGCCGACGCGGGGCCGCGCATCAAGCGCTGGCGCCAGGAAAAGGGGGGCAAGCGCGACGAGGAAGTCCGCCCGATGTCGCCGGCGCAGTTCAACAAGACGTGGGACGAGCTCGCCGGCACCGGCTGGGAGAACCTGAAGGACTGCGACAACGGCACGCTCGGCAAGCACGACCCCGTCTACGTGTTCGACATCAAGGACGACGAGAACAAGGCGTCGTTCCAGTGCCAGACGCGCGAGGTGCCCTACCCGTACTTCGACATCACCAACGCGCTCGATCTCGCCGCGAACCAGGGCCACAAGCAGCTCGGCGACGACGAGCCCGCCGACGTCAAGGCGCTCGACAAGAAGGACAAGAACCGCTGAATGAGCGGCCCGCTCGTCAACACGACGGCCGTCGTCACGGGTGCGAGCCGCGGCATCGGCCGTGCGATCGCGCTGCGGCTCGCCGAGGCCGGCGCGGAGGTCGCGCTGTGGGCGCGCGACATGAACGCGCTGCGCCAGGTCGCCGGCGAGATCACGGCGAACCGCGGCAAGGCGCGCGCGATCGTCGTCGACGTGACCGACTCGGAGGCGGTCGATCGGGCCGCGCAGCTCGTGCACGCGACGATGCCGCCGTTGCGCGTGCTCGTGAACAACGCCGGTACCGTGCTGCGCAAGCCGACGGAGTCGATCACCGATACCGAGTGGCGGCACGTGATCGCGGTCAACCTCGATGGCACGTTCCATTGCACGCGCGCGTTCCTGCCGGACCTCGAGCACAACGCCGGACGCGTCATCAACATCGCCTCGATCTCCGGGCGCGAGGGCACGTCGCTGCTGTCCGCCTACTGCGCCGCCAAGCACGGCGTCGTCGGGCTGACTCGGGCGCTTGCCGAGGAGCTGCGCGCTGCTAAGGTCTCGGTGAATGCGGTGTGCCCCGGTAGCGTCGACACCCAGATGTTGCGCGAAGGCATGCCCGGCGCGAGGCCTGACATGAGCCCCGACGACGTCGCGAAGACCGTGATGTTCCTCGCCACCACCGCACCGGCCGCGCTGACCGGTGCCTGTATCGACATCTTCGGGTGATGCGAGGACGGGGAGGAGACGATGCGCGAAGAGCTGTCACCTCCTCCCGGCCCCGCCGACCTCGCCGCGCTGCCGATCTTTCCGCTGCCGAACTGCGTGCTGCTGCCGGGCGGACTGTTGCCGTTGCATGTGTTCGAGCCGCGCTACCGCGAGCTGACGCGCGACTGCCTGGCGGGTAGCCAGCTGATGGGCGTCGCGCGGCTGCGGCCGGGCTACCAGACCGGCTACTACGGTCGCCCGCCGGTGTACGAGCGCTGCGGCGTCGGCCGCATCATCTGCTCCGAGGAGCTGCCGGACGGGCGCTTCGCGCTGCTGCTGCGCGGCGTCGCGCGCATCGAGATCGCGCGCGAGCTTCCGGCCGACCGCGCGTACCGCCTGGTCGAGGCGCGGATGGTCCCCGACCTCGAGGTCGACCGCGCCGAGGCGGTCGGCTGCCACAAGCGGCTGATCGCGCTGTGCGACCGGCTCGCCGAGGTGCTCGAACAAGGTGGCCCGCAGCTGCGTGACCTTGTCCGGGGATTCGACGATCCGGGCGCCTGCGCGGACGCGATCGCGGCCGCGCTGGTGATGGACGCGGACGCGCGCCAGGAGCTGCTCGAGGCCGCCGATCCGCTGCACCGCCTGCAGCGCACGCTCGGCCATGTCTCGCACCTGCTCTGCGAGCTCGCACCGTGCGACGGCGCCGTGAACTAGTCCCACGTGGGACGCGCATGGGACGCGTGGGACGTCCCACGTGGGCCGTGGAACACCGCTAACTACTTGATCACAGCGAGTCGCGGCGACCGCTTCGGCTTGCTCAGCACGTTCTCCGCGATCTTCAATGCGGTCTTCGTCGCGAGGTCCATGAACCGCTGCGCGTTCTCGCTGTCCGGCGACGCGAGCACGAGCGGGACGCCGGCGTCGCCACCGAACCGGATGCGGGTGTCGATCGGGATCTCGCCGAAGAACGCCGCACCGACCTCCTGCGCGAGGCGCTTGCCGCCGCCGTGGCTGAAGATCTCGTCCGTGTGTCCGCAGGCCGGACACTTGTAGTAGCTCATGTTCTCGACGATCCCGAGGATCGGGATCTCGACCTTCTCGAACATCGCGATGCCCTTCACGACATCGACGATCGAGACCTCCTGCGGCGTCGTCACCATCACCGCGCCCGCGATCGGGATCAGCTGCGACAGCGACAGCTGCACGTCACCCGTGCCCGGCGGCAGATCGCACACGAGGTAATCGAGCTCGCCCCAGTCGACATCGCCGAGGAACTGCTGCAGCAGCCGGTGCACCATCGGCCCGCGCCACACGACCGCCTCGTCCTTGTCGACGAAGAAGCCGACCGAGATCACCTTCACCCCGTGATGGATCGCCGGGATGATCCGCGACTCCTTGCTCGCGCTCGGCGGCACCTCCGGCGCGCCGAGCATCGTCGGGATCGAGGGGCCGAACACGTCCGCATCCAGTAGCCCCACCTTCGCGCCATGCTTCGCGAGCGCGAGCGCGAGGTTCACCGCGACCGTCGACTTGCCGACGCCGCCCTTGCCCGCGGCGACCGCGACGACGTTCTTCGGGCCCTTCAGGATCGCCTTGTCGCTCGGCGCCGGCAGGTACGCGGTCGTGACTTCCGGAATCACGGTGACCCGCTTCGCGCCGAGGCCCTCGAGCGCCTGGACGACGCGCGACTTCAGCTCCGCGCGCTGCGCCAGCGGGTAGGCGTGCGACGGGATGTCGAGCCGCACGAGCACGTCGTCGCCCTGCACCTCGGCGGTGCGGAACACCCGGTACGACACGATGTCGTGGCCGAGCGCCGGATCGAGGACCTTGCCGAGCGCTTCTCTGACCTGATCTTGCGTGATGGGCATGATGACCTCAGGGCAGGTGCCCCAGCTTGAGACGTTTCGCCTCGAGGTAGTCGGCGTTGTGCTCCGACTCGCCGACCCAGTGCGACTCGACGGCCTCGACCTTCATGCCCGCCTGCTCGAGGCCGGCGCGCTTGTCGGGATTGTTCGTCATGAGCCGCACCGAGCGCACGCCGAGGTCGCGCAGGATGGCGGCCGCGAGGTCGTAGCTGCGGTGGTCGGCCTCGAAGCCGAGCGCGAGGTTCGCCTCGACGGTGTCGCGGCCGCCGTCCTGGAGCTCGTACGCGCGGACCTTGTTGCCGAGGCCGATCCCGCGGCCTTCCTGGACGAGGTACACGAGCACGCCCCTGCCCTCGCGGCCGATGCGGGCGAGCGCGGCATCGAGCTGAGCGCGACAGTCGCAGCGCAGGCTGCCGAGCACCTCGCCCGTGAAGCACGACGAGTGCACCCGGACGAGCACGCTGTCGCCCGTCGGCTCGCCCATCACCATCGCGACGTGCTCCTCGTGATCGAGCCCGACCGCGCTCGCACCCTCCCCACCCGTTCGGCCAGTCCGGTACACGACGATGCGGAACTCCCCGTGAGGAGTCGGCAACCTGGCTTCGGAGTACCGCGCGAGCATCGTCGCGCTGCGTGTATGGCTGGGTCCTGCGACGATGTCAATGCGTGCTAAG
>JBLMXA010000197.1:0-5989 GCA_050257515.1 Acidobacteriota bacterium
TGCGCTCGGCAGGCGACGTCGCCCACGTGTCGGTCGACGACGCGGCGACGGCACCGAACGTATCGCCGGCGCCTCCGGGCGGAACCGCGCCGGGCGGCCGGTCGAGCCAGGATCGCACCCGCCACGTGCGCATCGACGTACGCCGCCTCGACACGCTCATGAACCTGATCGGCGAGCTGGTGACGGTGCGTGGCCGGCTCACGCGCATCGCCGCCGAGTCCGGGGATCCGGCGCTCGAGGAGCCGCTGATGCAGGCCTCGCGCCTGATCACGGAGCTGCGCGACGAGATCACGGCGAGCCGGCTCGTGCCGGTGTCGAACGTGTTCGATCGCTTCCCGCGCGTGGTGCGCGACGCGGCGCGCGCGGCGGGCAAGACGGTCGAGCTGGTGATCGAAGGCAAGGACATCGAGCTCGATCGCTCGATGCTCGACGAGATCGCCGGCTCCCTCGTGCATCTGCTGCGCAATGCGGTCGACCATGGCATCGAGCCGTCAGACCGGCGTCGCGCGGCCGGCAAGCCGGAGATCGGCCGCATCCTGCTGCAGGCGTCCCGCGACCGCTCGGCGTTCGTGATCAAGGTGAGCGACGACGGTGCGGGGATCGATCGCGAGCGCGTGCTGCAGCGCGCCAAGCGCGACGGCCTCGTCGATGCGCAAAAGGCCGATCTCACCGAAGACGAGCTGCTCCGCCTGCTCGCCCGGCCCGGCTTCTCGACGGCCGATCGCGTGACGGAACTCTCGGGCCGCGGGGTGGGCGTGGACGCCGTGTACACGCGGGTCCGCGCGCTCGGCGGGGCGATGGACATCCGCTCGGCGCCGGGAAAGGGGACGACGATCATGATTCGACTTCCGGCGACGCTCGCCATCGTGCGCGCCCTGCTGGCCCGTGTCGCCGACGAGACCTATGCGATTCCGCTGGCGCACGTGAGCGAGACCGTCGAGCTCGAGCCGGCGCTCGTCAGGACGGTGAAGGGCCGGGAAGTGCTCCTGTTGCGCGACGACGTGCTGCCACTGCTGCGGCTGCGCGGGCTCGTCGGCCTGCCGGCCCACGAGCGCCGCGGGCCGATCGATCTCGAGCAGGCGGTGGTGATCGATCTCGGAGACCGGCGGGCCGGGCTCGTGATCGACGAGCTCACCGCGCAGGACGAGATCGTGGTGAAACCGTTCGACGGGGCCCGCGACGGACTGCCGTTCTTCGGCGGGGCGACGCTGCTCGGTGACGGGCGGCCGTCGCTGATCGTGGATGTCAGCAGTCTTCTCTGAGGATGCTCATGCCAGAACTTCATGCTCTCAAGACCCTGCAGCTCGACGCCCTTCGCGAGGTGGCGAACATCGGCGCCGGGCACGCGGCGACGGCGCTGTCGCAGATGGTCGGCGAGCGCATCATGATCAGCGTGCCGACGATCAACGTGGCGCCGCTGGAGGAAGCGCCGCCGCAGGTCGCGCCGCCCGACGAGCCGGTCGCCGCGGTGCTCATGCACATGCTCGGCGACCTGACGGGCCGCACGCTGCTCGTCTTTCCGCGCCGCACCGCGTGCCGGCTCGCCGAACTGCTGCTCCGGCATCCGGCCGACGGCGACGATTTCTCGGAGATGGAGCGGTCGGCGATCAAGGAGGCCGGGAACATCCTCAGCTCGGCGTACATGAACGCGCTGAGCGATTTCATGGGCATGATGCTGATCCCATCGCCGCCGAGCCTCGCCATCGACATGTCGCACGCCGTGCTCACGACGACGTACCTCCAGTTCGGCGGCGACAAGGACTTCGTGTTCTGCGTCGAGAGCGAATTCGTGATGAGCGATACCGAGGAGCGGCTCCGCGGCTATTTCCTCCTGCTTCCCGATCCCGCCTCGCTGAAGGCGATCCTGAAGGCGATCCGCGTCGCGTGATCACCTCCCTCACCTCGGAGCGCGACCGCGACGTGCTGCGGTCCTTCGCCCGTCGGATCGATACGACGGACGCGGGCGCGCATAACAATCTCGGGGTGCTGTACTACAACAAGGGCCTGTATCCGGAAGCCGTGAGCGCCTTCATGAAGGCGCTCGAGCTCGACCAGAGCATGGAGGTCGCACAGCGGAATCTCGAGATCGCGTACTTCAACACCGGCTATTACGACACGCGCATCCCCGAGCTTCGCGATCGTCTCCGGCAACGCCCCGACGACCGGGACGCCCGCTGGGAGCTCGGGCGAACGCTGGCCCTGATCGGCCGTCAGGACGAAGCGGCCGAGGAGTTCCGGACCCTGCTGCACCACGCGCCGGACGACGTCGGAGCGCTGCTGCAGCTGGCGCTCGTCGAAAAGCAGTCGGGCGACATGGAGCGCGCGCACGGGTACGTGCAGCGCGCGCTGGCGCTCGATCCGGAGAGCTCGCTCCTCCACTTCACGCTCGGGGAGATCCTCTACCATCGCGGCCTCAACGAGGACGCGCTCCGCGCCCTCGAGCGCGCGGTCGCGCTGAACCCCGACAACCACGACGCGCTCTACCTCATGGGCTTCGTGCTCGGCGACATCGGGCGGCACGAGGACGCGCGGGCGGTCACGGGCCGCGCCATCAAGCTCAACCCCGCGCTGTCGCGGGCCCACGCGAACCTGTCGCTCGAGCGCCAGGCGACCAGCGCCGATGGCGGGAGCGCCGCCGAACGGCCGGAGGTGCGCGTCTCCGGCGAAGGCGCGCTCGCCCACTACAATCTCGGCCTGGCATTCCGCAGCAAGGGGTACTACGTCGAGGCGCTCGCCGAATACCGCGTCGCGCTCGACCGAGGCGAGGAGCGCGATCTGGTGCTGCAGGCGATGGCCGAGGTGCACCTGCTCATGCGGGCCCCGGCCGAGGCCCTCGCGCTCTACGAGCAATTGCTCGAGCGGCAGGCCGACAGCCCCAAGTTGTGGAACGAGCGTGGGGTCGCGCTGCACCAACAGGGGAACCTGGCCGACGCCGAAGCGAGTTACCGGCGCGCGCTCGACGTGGAGCCGACGTACGCGATCGCGCGAAACAACCTCGGTGTGGTGCTGTACCACCGCGATTCGACCGAGCGCGCGGCGGAGGCGTTCCAGCAGGCGCTGGACGCGCAGCCCGGCTTCCTCAAGGCGCGTCTGAACCAGGCGCTGCTCCTCAGCCGCGGCAAGCGGTTCTCGCCGGCGCTGGAAGCATACCGTGAGGTGCTCGCCACGGAGCCCGAGCATCCGGTCGCCTGGAACGGCGTCGGGGTGGTGCTCTCGGCGCTGCGCCGCTTCGCGGACGCGCGCAACGCGTTCGCGCGCGCGATCCAGGCGCGCCCCGAGTACGCGGAAGCTCACTACAACATGAGCTTCGCGCTCTCGAATCTCGGCGACTTCGAAGGCGCGCTTCGCGAAACGCGGCAAGCCATCGAGCTCGATCCGTACTACGTGCCGCAGAAGTTCGAGCTCGCGATGGACATGGAGTACGAGGATCCGGATCTGTCGATCCAGCCGGACCTCGGCGGCGAACACAGCACCGACGCCGCCGTGGCCGACTTCGCCTTCGACCCCGCGTCGCTCGACACGCTGTTCAGCGAGCTCGCGCCCATCGCGCCGACGCCCCCGCGCGCCGCGCGGCGGAGCACGGATTCGTCGCCGTTCGCCATGGCGACCGACTATCTGTCGAAGGGGCTGTACGACCGGGCGTCGGCCGAGATCACGCGGGCCATGGCGCGCGGCCATGCGCGCGGCGAGGGGCTTGCGCTGCTCGGCGACGTGTTCGCGAAGCAGGGGTTGTTCGGCGAAGCGCTCGAGCGGTATCGCGAAGCGCTGCAGCTCGAGCCCGACGCGTGGCGCGCGATGACCGGCGAAGTGCTGTCGCTCCTCCGGCTCGGTCGCGCCGGTGAAGCCCGGCCGCTCGCCCAACGCCTGCGGCTCCGCGCGCCGTCCGATCCCGACGTGCTGCTGCTCGTCGCCTCGGCGTGCGCCGACTCGGGCGATCCGGCGGCCGCGCTGTCGACGCTGGAGCACGCCCGGCGCGCCGCCCCGGGGCGCGCCGACATTCTGCACAAAGCCGGCGACATCGCGCAGACGCTCGGTGATCATGAAGGCGCCATCCTCGCGTACCGCCAGGCGCTGCAGCTCGACGCGGACATGGCCGTCGTCCGCTACCAGCTCGCGCGGCTGCTCGAGACCAAGGGCCACAATCGGGAGGCGGAGCAGGAGCTCATGGCGGCGCTCGAGGCGGTGCCGACCTACTCCGAAGCGACGCTCGCGCTCGCGCAGCTCCGGCGTCGCCTGGGCCATCCGGCCGACGCGCGCGATCTGCTCATCGAGCTGCTGCAACGCGATCCCTACCACTTCGACGCCCTCATCGCGCTCGGCGAAGTGCTGCTCGTGCTCGGGCGCAAGCGCGACGCGGTGCACGCGTTCGCGCGCGTGCTGCGGTTCGATCCCGATCACGTCGGCGCGCTGTTTCACGAGGGTGTGCTGCTCGCCGAGCAGCACCGATACCGGGACGCGGTCGAGCGCTGGCAGCGCGTCGTGGACCTGGGGCCGTCGTCCGAGTACGCGCGCCGCGCGCGCCGCGAGATGCGCACGGCCGGCGACCTGCAGCTGATCCTCGGGCGGCGGGCGAGCTGACCATGGCGATCGAAGGCCCGCTTCGCGAGCTCGGCATCCACGACGTCTTCCAGCTCCTCGATCTGAGCCGGAAGACCGGGGTGCTGCGCGTCTCGTCGGAGCTGCGCGAGGACGAAGGCGTCGTGTACTTCGATGCCGGCCGGGTCGTGCAGGCGAGCATCCGCAGCAAGCGCGCTCCCGCGCTCGACGCCGACGCGATCTCGCGGCGCGAGCTCGAGCGGCTGCTGCGTTTGCAGCTCGAGAGCGTCGTGTTCGAGCTGATGTCGTGGCAGGAGGGGTTCTTCTCGTTCGAGGAGCTCCCCAGGGACCAGCTCCCGCGCGACTCCCGCATCGCGGTGTCGACGGAGTCGCTCCTCATGGAAGGAGCGCGGCGGATCGACGAGTGGTCGCGGATCGCCGACGTGGTGCCGAGCGCCGACGTGGTGCCGCAGTTCGCGCCGGTGGAAGGCGAGCAGGGCGGGACGATGCTCGATCTGCTGCCGCACGAATGGCAGGTCCTGACGATGATCGACGGTGAGCGAGACCTGCGCGACATCGCCGCGTCGCTCGGTCGCGACGAGTTCGAGGTCGCCAAGATCGCGTACGGGCTCGTGACGACGGGCGTCGTCGAGGTGCAGCGAGCGGCGACGCGCACGCCGACCAACGGCGCGGTGCCGGCGGCCGCGCCGTCGGCCGACACCGCTCGCGCCGTCGCTCAGGAGCTCGCGGCCGCGCGCACGGCGATCGAGCACTTGCTGCGACTCGCGCCGGATGGTCGCGCCGCGCCGGAAGCGCGCGATGCGCTCGAAGCACTCGCGCGCCTGCAGCGCGTTCTCGGAGATCGGCTCGATGGCTGACCAGATCCGCAGCTGGAGCGACGCGCTGGCGCGCGATCCGAACAGTCTCGTGTTTCTGGAGCTTGGCGAGGCGCTGCGTCGGCAGCGGCAGCTCGACGTCGCGCACAAGATCGCCCTCCGCGGCGTCGAGCGTCATCCGCGCAACGCGGACGCTCACGACCTCGTCGCGCGCATCGCCGTCGACCGCGGCGATCTCCGGACGGCGCGCGAGCATTGGTCGATGGTGCTGCAACTGGTGCCAGGCCACGCCGGCGCGCTCAAGGGGATGGGCTACGTGTCGTACCACGAAGGGCGGTTTGGCGACGCCGAGCGGTACCTCTCGCACGTGGCTGCCGGCGGCGACGACCGCGTGACGACCGCGCTCGAGACGGTACGGCGCACGTCGATGTCCCTTCCGGCCGTCCCCGAGCCCGCGGCGGAGCCGCGCGCGCCCGCCGCCACCGATGATCCGACGCGCCTGTTCGCGGACCTGCTCGTCGACGACGGCCAGACCGCGATTCTGCTGGACGCCGGCGGCTACGTGCTCGGCGGCGTGTACGTCGACGCGAACGGCGCCGACGTGTCGAGCGACGTGG
>JBLMXA010000198.1:0-7897 GCA_050257515.1 Acidobacteriota bacterium
GCGGCATGGGCGACGACGGCGACGACTGGTAGCGGACGCGTCTCGCGCGCTAGAGTGCGCGCGTGATCGAGCTGCCTGGCTGGATCGAATCGCAGCTGCCGCCCGGCGTGCGGCACGACGAGATCGCGGCAGACGGCCAGCGCCTGCACGTGATGGCGTGGGGCCCGGCCGATGGTCCTGCCGTCGTGCTCGTCCACGGCAACCCGACGTGGGGCTTTCTGTGGCGCAAGGTCGTCGCCGAGATCCGAGCGCGGCCCGGCGGTGATCGCCTGCACCTGATCGCGCCCGATCTCGTCGGCCTGGGGCTGTCGAGCAAGCCGTTCGCGGCGGCGCACACGCTGCGCAACCACGGCAAGTGGCTCGGCGCGGTGATCGATCGGCTCGCGCCCGGGCCGCTCGTGCTCGTCGCGCAGGACTGGGGCGGGCCGATCGGGCTGCGCGCGATGGCCGATCGCCAGGCGAGGCTGCGCGGGCTGGTGCTCGGCAACACCGCTGTCGGCCCGCCGGCGAAGGGCTTCAAGCCGACGCTGTTCCACCGGCTGTCGCAGACGCCGATCCTCGGCGAGCTGCTGTTCGAGCGGCTCGGGTTTCCGCTCGGCGTGCTGCACTGGACGCAGGGCGATCGCTCGACCATCCGCGGCGACGTCGCGCGCGCGTATCGCTGGCCGCTGCGCGAGCGCGCCGACCGCGCAGCGCCACTCGCGCTCGCGCGGATGGTGCCCGACTCGCACGAGCACCCGTCGATCCCGGAGCTCGCGGTGTGCGAGCGCGTCTACCGCGAGACGAAGGTCCCGGTCGCGCTCGTGTGGGGCATGAAGGATCCGATCCTCGGCCGCGTGATCGGCCACGCATCACGGCTGCGCCCCGACGCGAAGGTCGTGAAGACCGGCGCCGGGCACTTCCTGCAGGAGGAGGTCCCGCGCGAGCTCGCCGACGCGGTCCTCGACGTCGTCGCGCGCGCCGACTGGACATGAGCACGAAGCACGCGTTCGAGGTCGCCCCCGCCGATGCCGGCCTGCGCCTCGATCAGGTGATCCCGCGCCACGTCGCCGGCCTGTCGCGGCGCAAGGCACGCGCGGTGATCGATCTCGGCGGCGTGTTCGTCGACCGCGCGCGCGTCAAGGTCGCGAGCCGGATCGTCAAGCCGGGCCAGCGCATCGAGCTGACGATCGGCGGCGCGCTCGATCGCGCGGCGGCGCCGCCGGCGGAGCCGGTGATCGTCCACGTCGATCCGCACGTGATCGTCGTCGACAAGCCGGCGGGGCTCGTCACCGCGCCGACGCCGGAGAGCGATCGCGGCGACCTGCTCGATCTGCTGCAGCAGCGCTACGGCGAGGTCTACCTCGTCCACCGCCTCGACCTGCCGACAAGCGGCCTGCTCGTGTTCGCGCGCACGCGCGACGCGAACAAGCGCCTCGGCGACGCGTTCAAGGCGCACGACGTCGATCGCGAGTACGTCGCGGTCGCAGTCGGCGAGGTCACGGAGCAGACGATCGATCGTCCGATCGAGGGCCGGCGCGCGGTCACGCACGTCCGGCCGCTCGAGGCGCTGTCCGGCGCGACGCTCGTGGCCGTCCGGCTCGAGACCGGACGCACGCACCAGATCCGCATCCACCTCGCCGGCCTCGCACATCCGGTGGCCGGTGACCGGACGCACGGCGGGGAGAATGAACGTTCATTCCACGTCGCGAAGCGTCCCCCGCGGCTCGCGCTGCACGCGCGGCTGCTCGGGTTCACGCACCCGGCGACCGGAGAGCGCGTGCGGTTCGAGAGCGCGCTGCCCGCGGAGCTCGCGAAGTGGATCGACAGCATCCGGAAATAGGGAATAGGCAACAGAGAACCGAGAAGTTCGAGGTTCCGGAACTTCAGACCTCTCTGTTCTCGGTTGCCTATTCCCTATTCTCCGACGACGAGAAGGTCCACGCCTTGACCACCGCGGCGCGCTCGGCGACCTCGTCGAACACGCCGATCATCGCGGGCAGCCGCGACAGCGCGTTCCACGCATCGAGCGACGCCGCGGTGATCACGATCGACAGGTCCCAGCGCGCGGCGCTGTCGTCGGCGGGCAGGCCGACGACCGCGTCGGCGCCGGCCGCGGCGAGCTCGGCACGCAGCTTCTCGGCGAGCTCGCCACGTGTCGAGACCTCGTCGTCGAGCAGCTTGACGAAGCAGAAGCGCTGGATCACGGACGGATCGTAGCCAGCACGTAGCGCGGCGCAACCTTCGCGGTCGCGCGTGCGTCTTCCCACCGCGACACGCCGGCGAGCAGCGCGGCGTCGACTCCCGCGGCGGTCGCGCCGGCGATGTCGGTCTCGAGCTGATCGCCGACCATGACGAGCCGCTCGCGCGCGAGGCCGAGCCGGCGGGCAGCCTCGACGAACAGGTACGGCTCCGGCTTGCCGAGCCGCGCGAACGCGAGGCGTGCGTCCGGGAACCGCCGCGCGAGCGCGACCTCGATCAGGAGCGCCATCGCACCCGCGGTGAATCCGAGCTCGCCGCCGCCCTTGGGATAGACGAGGTCGGGGTTCGGCAGCACGAGCGCGGGGCGCCGCCCGGCCTCGACCGCGCGGACCACCGCCGACAGCGCGCTCTCGATGCCGACGAGGAACTCGAAGCCCTCGTCGTCCGACACGACGAGCGCGTCGATGTCCATGCCCGGGCCGAGCGGCACCGCGACGCCGCCGCCGGCGCGCACGTAGTCGATCGAGTCCGGCGTGCCGAGCACGCACGTGCGCGCGCCGGCGAGCCGGTGCTCGGCGAAGTAGCCGGGCACGAGACTTCCCGACGTGACGAACCGCTCGGACGGCACGGACAGTCCGAACCGCGCGAACCTCCGCGCATAGGTGTCTGCCGACCGCGACGCGTCGTTGGTGACGATCGCGTACGGCCGGCCGGTGCGCTGCAGCTCGGCGAGCAGCTCCGCCGCGCCGGGCAGCGGGCCTTGCGCGTCCAGGAGCACGCCGTAGACGTCGAGCAGCACGCCGTCGTACCGGCTCAGCAGCTCGCGCACGTCGATCGGCGTCGGCTCGATCATACCCGGATGCTATATGGCACACATGCGCCCGTATCTCGACCTGCTGCGCCACGTGCTCGAGCACGGCGAGCGGCGCACCGATCGGACCGGCACCGGCACGCGGTCGATCTTCGGCGCGCAGAGCCGCTACGATCTGCGCGACGGGTTCCCGCTCGTCACCACGAAGAAGGTGCTGTTCGGCGCGGTCGTGCGCGAGCTGCTGTGGTTTTTGCGCGGCTCGACGAACATCCACGACGATCTGCACGAGCACACGCCGATCTGGGACGCGTGGGCGGACGAGCACGGCGAGCTCGGGCCGATCTACGGCTACCAGTGGCGTCATTGGGGCGCCTCCCAGGACGCGCCGGGACGCGGGCAGGGCATCGATCAGATCCAGCAGGCGATCGACACGATCAAGCAGGATCCGACGTCGCGCCGGATCATCGTCAGCGCGTGGAACGTCGGTGACCTGCCGAAGATGCGGCTGCCGCCGTGCCACGCGTTCTTCCAGTTCTACGTCCAGGACAAGTGGCTCGACTGCCAGCTCTACCAGCGCTCGGCCGACCTCGCGCTCGGCGTGCCGTTCAACATCGCGAGCTACGCGCTGCTGATGTCGATGATCGCGCAGGAGTGCGAGCTCGCGCCGCGCTACTTCATCCACACGCTCGGCGACGCGCACATCTACTCCAACCACGTCGAGGGCGTGAAGACGCAGCTCGCGCGCGAGCCGCTGCCGCTGCCGAGGCTCGTGCTCGCGCCGAGGAAGACGCTCGAGCTGACGTACGATGACATCCGGCTCGAGGGCTACCAGCACCACCCGTTCATCAAGTTCCCGGTGGCGGTCTAGGCGTTTCGGGCCAGCTTCTCGATCCGGTAGCGCACGCGGGACTCCTCGAGCTGCTGCTCGCCGTCCCACGCGAGCTTCGCGAAGCCGAGCGCGTCGAGGTCGGGGATGTGCGCGTCGCAGCCGAAGCGGCCGTCGACGCGCGTCAGGTACACCCAGCGCAGGTCGCGGTGCGCGAACGCCTCGCGGAACAGCTCGCCGCCGCCGACGACAAAGCTCGCGTCCGCCGCGCGTGCGGCGTCGAGCGCGCCGTCGAGCGTGTGCGCGACGATCACGTCGTTCGGCACGCCGACCTCGCCGCGCGTGACGACGATGTTCACGCGGTTCGGCAGCGGCCGGCCGGCGACCTCCTTCGACTGCCACGTCTTGCGGCCCATGATCACCGCGTTCTTGCCGCCGGCGCACGTCACGCGCTTAAAGTGAGCGAGGTCGCCCTTCAGCTTCGGCCACGGCAAGCCCGAGTCCTTGCCGATGCCCCACTCGAGATCCGCGGCGACCACGACGTCGAAGCTCATCTCGCACAGACTGGCACATCCGGGACATACTCGCCGCCATGACCGTCGCCGTCGTCACCGGAGCGGGCCGCGGGCTCGGCCGCGCCATCGCCGAGCGCCTCGCGCGCCGCGGCCACGCCGTGCTCGTCACCGACATCGATGGCGGCGCGGCCGCCGCGACCGCCGAGCGCCTCGGCGAGCGCGCGTGGGCGCTCGCGCACGACGTCCGCGATCCCGAGTCGCATCGCGCGATCGCGCGCGCCGCGACCGCGCGCGGCGATCTCGCGGTGTGGGTGAACAACGCCGGCGTGCTCGCCGTCGGCGACACGTGGCAGATGAGCGACGGCGACGTCCGCCGCATGGTCGAGGTCAACCTGCTCGGCGTGGTCTGGGGCTGCCACGCCGCGGTGCCGCTGCTCGTCGATGGCGGGCACCTCATCAACATCGCGTCGCTGTCGTCGATCGTGCCCGCGCCGGGCCTCGCCGTGTACGGCGCGACCAAGCACGGCGTCCTCGGCTACTCGCTGTCGCTCGCCGGCGAGCTGCGCCGCGCCGGCAAGCGCGTGCCCGTCAGCGCGGTGTGCCCCGACGCGATCGCCGGCGACATGACGGACGCGGTCAAGCACGACGACGCCTCGAGCCTCCTGTTCTCCGCCGGCGAGCTGCTGTCCGTCGACCAGGTCGCCGACGCCGCGATCGAGCTACTCGATCACCCGCGGCTCGTCCGCACGCTGCCCGCGCTCCGCGCCGCGCTGATCCACCTCCTGCGCCCGTTCCCCGCGGTCGGCCTGCCGCTGCTCGAGCAGTTCGCGCGCCTGGGCCGCCGCCGCAAGCGCGCCTAGTCCCCGCGCGCGAGGGGACGTTTTCTCCTTCATCAACCTGCTCCGATTGTCGCCCCAGCAATTCCGCAGACTTGATCGGGGACGTTTTCTCCGTTGTCAACGTAGCGATCAGCGTGGTGCTCGCCGGCCGAAGTCCGGACGCGAAGTACGCCAAAGGTGAAGAAGGAGAAAGCGTCCCCAGGTAAGGCAGCGAGATTGCTGACGCTGGTTGGAGCGTTGGGTGAAGAAGGAGAAAGCGTCCCCTAGTGGGCGGCGATGCTCGGCAGGCTCGCGGTCGTGCCGAGCGCGCTGCCGAGCGGCTGCCAGCTCGCGCCGTCCCAGCGCGCCACCGCGATCTTGCCGCTCGCCTGCCATGCCGCGACGATGCCGGTGGCGTCGGCGTCGAGCGCGATCTGGCCGGTCGCGCCGGTGAGCCCCGTGTCGGCCCAGGTCGTGCCGTTCCAGCGCACGACCTGCGACGCGCCGCCGCCGAGCGGCCACGCACCGGCGACCGGCGCGTTCGTCGCGTCCACCGTCGCGGTGTAGTGCAGGCCGGCGACGCACGTGCCGTTCGCGAGCGTGCCGAGCGTGTCCCAGCTCGTGCCGTTGAAGCGAACCGCGTCGAACGCGGTGGCGCTGTCGAGTGCCCACAGCGCCACCGGGTTGCCCGCGTGATCGATCGCGAGCGCGGGATCCGCCGCGCCGCCCATCGCGCCCGACAGCCCGTTGCCCGATGCCGAGCTCGCCAGCTCGTCCCACGCCGACCCGCTCCACCGCCGCAGCCACACCCAGCAGCCGCTCGAGATCTCCTGGTTCCAGGCGACCACCGGGCGATCGCTCGTGTCGATGCGGATCGTCGGCGCGCTGCCGTCGGCCGTGCCGTTGATGCCGGTGCCCGACGCCGAGCTCGCGAGCTCCTCCCACGCGCTGCCGTTCCAGCGCGACACGTACACCCACAGGTTGCAGCACACGTTGCCGGGCGTCTCCGCGAACTTCCACGCGACGTAGATGCGGCCGGCCGAGTCGACCGCGATCGAGACGTCCTGCGCCCCGATGTTGCCGGCGGCCGCCTGCGACACGCCGCCGCCGGTCGCCGAGCCACCGAGCTCCTCCCACGCGGTCCCGTTCCATCGCTTGAGGAACACCTGCTCGATCCCGCCGCCGGTGGCCTGCTCGATCCACGCGACGACCGGATCGCCGTTCGGCTGGAGCGCGACCGCGGGCTCCTGCGAGTTGCCGCCCGACGTCGCGCTGACGCCGCCGCCGGTCGCCGAGCCGCCGAGCTCGACCCACGCGCTGCCGTTCCACTGCTCGAGATAGATCTCGGCCTGCCCGGGAGACGTGTCCTCCCACGCGACGACCGGCTGCCGCGGCTGCACCGCGGGCCGCACGCACAGCTGGACCGCCGGCGAGCTCGCCGAGTTGCTCGACGGATCGACCGCGCTCGCGACGAGCACCGCGGTCTCGACGCCGGCGCTCGCCGGCACCTGCAGCGTGAACGGCGTCGTCACCGCTGCCGGCGCGCCCGGCGGCGCCGCGGTCATCGTCAGCGGCGTGCTCGCGATCGACGTGTTGTAGCTGACCGCGGCGATGCCGGTGTCGTCGCTCGCGATCACGTCGAAGCCGATGGTGTCGCCGGCGACCGCGCCGCAATCGCACCCCGGCGTCGCGACGCACGCCGCGCCGCCGACGGTGAGGTTCGCGATCGACACGGTCGGCGCCGTCGTGTCGGCCGCATCGGGCATCGGCTTGTCCGCCGAGCCGCCGCACGCGACGAGCAGCGCGCACGCGACCGCGCGCATCAGTTGAGCAGCGCCTCGTCGGCGGGGTCCTTGTCCTTGGCAGCGGCCGGCTCCGCCTGCTTCGCCGCGAGCCGCTGCTGGTTCTTCTCCATGATGAACTGCGCGACGTACGGGAAGCCGACCTGGATGCCGTTGAGCTTCGGCGCGAGCTGCGCCTGCAGGCCGAACATGATCACCGACGCGCGTTCGACGTAGAACCAGCCCTCGGGATACGCCACCGACTTCATCAGCTCGCGCAGCTCCTCGCGCTTCATGTCGGGATCGGCGAGCTGATGCGCGACCTTCGGATCGATCCGCCCGAAGTCGGTGATGTTGAGGTTGAGGAGCTTCTCGAAGTACTTGCGCACGGTGCGCTCGAGCAGCGCGCGGTCGCCCTCGGCGGCGATGAAGCCCATCTCGTCGATGCCGCGCACGACGAGATCGTCCTTGCGGGTCATCAGGCCCGACAGGATGTCGTACATGCCGTTTGCGAGGTTCGGCCGCAGCTCGGTCGCGCTGCCGAGGTCGAGCACGACGATGCGCACCTGGCCCTCGGGGCCGCGCTGGACGAAGAAGTTTCCGGGGTGCGGATCGGCGTGGAAGAACCGATCGATGAACAGCTGCTTGTAGAACACCTTGATCAGCTTCGTCGCGACGTCGTACGGGTCGAGGCCGAGCGTCGACAGCGCGGCCTTGCGGCTGATCTTCACGCCGTCCATGAACGTCATCGTCATCACCGTCTTGCTGCTCCACTCGGGATAGACCTTCGGGAACAGCACGTCGGGATCGTTCGTGAAGTTCTTCGCCATGCGCTCGATCATCCGCGCCTCGTTGTCGAGATCGGTCTCGCGCTCGAGCATGTCGGCGAGCTGCTCGTGCACGCGCTCGATCTGCTGCACCGGGACGAAGTTCTTGTAGATCTTGATCGCCCAGCCGAGCACGCG
>JBLMXA010000199.1:0-5127 GCA_050257515.1 Acidobacteriota bacterium
CGAAGCCGGAGCCGCGGCGGCGGTTCGTGCCGATCGATCGCAGCCCGACGACGCTCGAGGCGCGGCCGCGCGCGCCGACCGATCCGGACAACGTGCGCGGCGCGCTGCGCGAGATCGCGGAGGCGTTGCTCGATCGCGGCATCGACGACACCCGCCTCGTCACCGGCATCGCGCACCTGCAGGACCACGAGCGTGCGCTCGCGCGGCTCGAGGCGGCCCAGGACGCGCTCGAGCACGAGTCCGCCGCCGTGCGCGAGACGGTCGGCGACCGCGAGTCGTCGCTGCGGTTCGCGCTCGGCGAGCTCGAGCTCGCCCGCGGCGATGCCGAGCAGATCCGCGAGCTCGAGGCGCGACTCGCCGCGGCGACCGCCGACGGTGACCGGTTGCGCGCATTGGAGCAGGGCATCGCACAGGTCGCAGGCCTCCGGGCGCAGGCGCTCGATCGGCTCAAGGTCGCGTACGACGCGCTCGAGGGCGTCGTCGAGACGCTGCTCGCCGGCCGCGAGGCCGGGTTCGAGGCCGTTTCCGAGCGGTTCGCGGCGGTTCGCGCCCGGCGGCGCCCAGGCTAGCGCGCGCGCGAAGTGTTACCATTTTCGTCTGAGGGCGATGATCGGCCAGATCGTCGACGGCTTTGAATTCGAGCGCGCGCTCGGCGCGGGCGGCATGGGCGAGGTCTACCTCGCGCGCTCCGCAACGGGCGAGCTGCGCGCGTACAAGGTCGTGCGCGCCGATCACGAGGCGGCGCGCCAGGCGGCGGCGCGGTTCAAGCGCGAGGCGCTGACGCTCGGCCGCCTCGAGCACCCGAACATCATCCGCATCCTCGACGCCGGCCGGCTGCCGACCGGCGCGCTCTACCTCGCGATGGAGTACGTCGCCGGCGCGGATCTCCAGGCCGCGGTGAAGAGCGGCGGGCCGTTCGCGGTCGGCGACGCGCTCGCGGTGCTCGTCCAGCTCGCGGCCGCGCTCGCGTACGCGCACGGCCGCGGCATCGTCCATCGCGATCTCAAGCCCGGCAACGTGATCCTCGAGGGTGACGATCCGCGGCGCGCGAAGATCATCGACTTCGGGCTCGCGAAGATCGTCGCCGACGAGAAGCTGACGAGCCTCACCGAGGACGAGCAGGTGCTCGGCTCGCCGCTGTACTGGGCGCCCGAGCAGGGCACGACCGCGCAGGTCGGCCCGGCCGCCGACGTCTACGCGCTCGGCGGCATCGCGTATTTCCTGATGTCGGGCCAGCCGATCTTCAAGCCGCGGCCGGCGGTCGCGCTCGTGTACGCGCACCAGCACCAGCAGCCCGAGCCGCTGGCGGCGCGCTGCACGTGCGAGCTCCCCGCGGGGCTCGCGGAGCTGGTCGCTGCCTGCATCGCGAAGCAACCAGGCCAGCGGCCGCGCGCCGACGAGCTGGTGCTCGCGCTCGACCGGCTCGCCGCCACCGCGCCGCCGACGTCGCTGGCGCGCGGCAGCCGGCCGCCGCGGATGTTCACGCACTCGGGCACGAGCGATCTCGAGGACGCGGTCGCGGCGCAGGTCCGCCAGGTCGTGCTCGAGCTCGCCGCGCTGCTGCACGCGCCGACCGACGAGCTCGACGCGCTCCACAACCAGCTCTCCGAGCTCGAGCTCGAGCTCGCGATGCTCGACTCGGAGGTCGAGGTCGCGATCGATGCCGAGGCCGAGATGCGGCACGCGCAGATCGGCGTCGAGTGCGACGACCTGCGGCGCCGCGTCACCGAGCTCTACCGCGCGCTCACCGATCGGCTGCTCGCGGCCCGAGCGTCCGCGCCCGCCGACGCGGCGCCGCTCTACGCCGAGCTCGACGCGCTGTTCGCGAGGTACCGCGCGCCGTGAAGATCGACCGCACGGTCATCGATCCGAAGGCGCCGGAAGCGGGCGACGGCAAGACGCAGGTCGATCCGATCAAGCTCGCGCCCGGGCTGCGCATCGAGCAGTACGAGCTGATCCGCGAGCTCGGCCGCGGCGGCATGGGCCAGGTGTTCCTCGCGCGCGACAACCGGCTCGGCCGCCGCGTCGCGATGAAGTTCCTGAGCTCGGGCTCGCGCAAGCACACCGAGCGGTTCCTCGTCGAGGCGCGCGCGACCGCGCGGTGCAGCCACGAGAACATCGTCGTCATCCACGACGTCGACCAGTACCTCGGCAAGCCGTACATGGTGCTCGAGTACGTCGAGGGCACGACGCTCGGCAAGCTGATGGCCGAGAGGCGGCTGCCGGTCGGCCGCACGATCGAGCTGATCGTGCCGGTCGTCAGGGCGCTCGCGCGCGCGCACGAGGCGAACATCGTCCACCGCGACCTCAAGCCCGAGAACATCATCGTCACCGCGACCGGCACCGTGAAGGTGCTCGACTTCGGCATCGCGAAGCTCGCGTCGCAGCCGATCGGCGAGAAGACCGGCGCGATCATCGGCACCCTGCCGTACATGTCGCCCGAGCAGCTCGGGACCGACGAGATCGATCACCGCAGCGACCTGTGGGCGGTCGGCATCATCCTGTTCGAGATGCTCGCCGGCAAGCACCCGCTCGAGCCGGTGACGCAGGGCACGCTGTTCGCCTCGGCCGCCGCCGTCGACGAGCCGATGCCATCGATCGGCAACGAGGTGCCCGGACTGCCCGACCGGCTCGTCCAGGTGATCGATCGCTGCCTCGCGAAGCCCAAGACCGCCCGCTACGCGACCGCGCAGGAGCTGTGCGACGAGCTCGAGCCGCTGCTGCCCGGCCGCGGCGGCCGTAACCTCGTCGGCGACGAGAGCCCCTACCCCGGCCTCAAGGCATTCCAGGAATCCGACGCGAACCGCTTCTTCGGCCGGCTGCCCGACATCGCCGAGCTGGTGACGCGGCTGCGCGACCAGCCGCTCGTCGGCGTCGTCGGCGCGAGCGGCGTCGGCAAGAGCTCGTTCGTGCGCGCCGGCGTGGTCCCGGCGCTCAAGGCGAGCGGCGAGCCGTGGGAGATCCTCATCGTGCGGCCCGGGCGCCACCCGCTGCAGGCGCTCGCGAGCACGCTCGACTCGCTCCGCGACAGCCGCGACAGCGATCCGGTGCTCGGCGACGACGCGGTGTCGCGCCTGCGCGACGAGCCCGGCACGCTCGGCGCCAGGCTGCGCGCGCGCGCGCGCCGCAAGCGCAGCCAGATCCTGCTGTTCGTCGACCAGCACGAGGAGCTCTACACGCTCGTGCCCGATCCGGCCGAGCGCCGCGCTTTCACCGCGTGCCTCGCGGGCGCCGCCGACGACGCGTCCGGCCCGCTGCGCGTCGTCGTGTCGATGCGCTCGGACTTCCTCGATCGCGCCGCCGAGGACCGCCGGTTCGTCGACGAGCTGACGCGCGGGCTCGTGTTCCTGCAGCCGCCGAGCCGCGGCGGCCTCGAGGAGGCGCTGGTGTCGCCGCTCGTCACGCTCGGCTACGGGTTCGAGCCCGGGATCGTGCGCGACATGCTCGAGGCACTCGAGGCGACGCCCGGCTCGCTGCCGCTGCTCCAGTTCACCGCCGCGAAGCTGTGGGAGACGCGCGACAAGAGCCGCCGCGTGCTCACGCGCGACAGCTACTACGCGATGGGCGGTGTCGGCGGCGCGCTCGCGTCGCACGCCGACGAGGTGCTCGCCGGGTTCTCGGCACCCGACCAGCGGCTCGTGCGCTCGCTGTTCCTGCGGCTCGTCACGCCCGAGCGCACGCGCGCGATCGTCGAGGTCGGCGAGCTTCGCGATCTCGGCGCGGACGTCGAGCGGATCGTCGCGCACCTCGTCGAGTCGCGCCTGCTCGTCGTCCACGCCCGCGGCGATGGCGAGGGCGCGACCGCGGTCGAGCTCGTGCACGAGTCGCTGATCAAGAGCTGGCCCAAGCTGCAGCGCTGGCTCGACGAGAGCGCCGAGGACGCGTCGTTCCTCGCGCAGCTGCGCGGCGCCGCCAAGCAGTGGCACGACAAGGGCCGCGTCGACGGCCTGCTGTGGCGCGACGAGGCGATGCAGGAGGCGCGGCTGTGGCGCGCGCGCTACCCGCACCGCGAGCTCGCGCCGCGCGAGCAGGACTACCTCGATGCGGTGTTCGCACATGCGTCGCGTGCCGCGCGCCGGCGGCGCGCGCTCGTCGCCGGCGCGTTCGCGGTGCTGCTCGTCGTGATCGCGGGCGGAGCGGTCGCGCTCGTCAAGATCCGCAGCGCCGAGCACGCCGCGGTCGACGCCGAACAGGCCGCGATCGCCGAGAAGCAGAAGGCACAGGACAACGAGCGCGCGGCGCGCGACGCGCAGGCGGCCGAGCAGCGCAAGGCGGCGGAGCTCAACGACACGCTCGTCAAGCTGGTCGCCACGCAGCAGGCGGAGAAGCAGGCGATCGCCGAGCGCGAGACCGCGGAGGTCGCGCGGCAGCAGGCGCAGACCGACGCGCAGAAGAAGGCCGCGGCTGCCAAGCTCTCCGCGGCCCGGGCGCACGAGGCCGAGGCGAAGCGTCAGGCGCAGATCGCGAAGCAGAAGGCCGACGACGAGCGCCGCCGCAAGGCGCGCGGCGACATCACCACCGACCTGAAATAGTCACGCCGACGCGATCGGCGCCGACCTGCGGCGCGACGAAGGGAGCGTGCTCGAAGTGGGGCTGGTTCGCGACGACGAGCGCGACGCCGACGGCGATCGCGACACCACCGCCGATGAACAGCCCGGTCGCGATGTCGCGCTCGAGGTAGGCCTTGCTGCGCGTGCTCGTCAACGAGCTCGAGATCGTGCCCGCCGTCATGCAGCCGTCCGGGCAATCCGCCGCGAAGTCGGCGTCCCAGGTGTGGATGTTCGAGCGCGCGACGAGCAGCATCGGCACGCCGGCGAGCGCGGCGGCCGCGCCGGTGCCGACGACGGTCCACGGCAGCCACCGGTTCCACCGCCGCACCAGCTTGCGCGCGGCCGCCAGCGGGTGGAGCTCGATCACGAGCGTCGTCTTCTTGCCGGGTGCGAGGCGGATCGTGCGCGTGTCGGTCTCGTAGCCCGGCTTCACCGTGACGAGCTGGTGATCGGCGGCGAGCACGTTCTTCTCGACGGTCGCCGGGCACTGCAGCAGGTCGGCGCCGTCGAGCGTGACCTTCGCGTCGCTCTGCTTGCACGTCACCTCGAGCGGCGCGATCTGCCCCGCCAGCGCCTT
>JBLMXA010000200.1:0-5285 GCA_050257515.1 Acidobacteriota bacterium
GCGTGCGCCCCGATCTGCCGCGCGCCGCTCGTTCTCGCCTCGCGGGGATTATTGAGATGCGCTCTAGCTCGCGGCCTTCGACTCGAGCACCAGCTCCGGCCGTGCGCGGTGCTCGACGACCTCGCGGGTCACGACGCACTCCTTGACGCCGGTCAGCGACGGGATCTCGTACATCACGTCGAGCATGACTTCCTCGAGGATCGCGCGCAGGCCGCGCGCGCCCGAGTTGCGGCGCGCCGCTTCCTCGGCGATCGCGCGCAGGGCGTCGGGGCGGAAGTTCAGCTTCACGCCCTCGAGCTCGAACAGCCGGTGGTACTGCTTCGCCAGCGCGTTCTTCGGCTTCCACAGCACCTCGGTGAGGGCGTCGACGTCGAGCGCATCGCAGCTGACGATCACGGGCAGCCGGCCCATGAACTCGGGGATCATGCCGAACTTGATCAGGTCCTCGGTGCGCGCCTGCCTGCGCAGCGCGTCCTTGTCGTCCTCGGCGGTCGAGACCTCGGCGCCGAAGCCGAGGCCGCGCTGGCCGGTGCGGCGGCGGACGATGTCCTCGAGGCCGTTGAAGGCGCCGCAGCAGATGAACAGGATGTCCGTCGTGTCGATCTGGATCAGCTCCTGCTGCGGGCGGTTGCGCGCGCCGTCAGGGGTGATCGTCGCGGTCTTGCCCTCGAGGATCTTGAGCAGCGCCTGCTGCACGCCCTCGCCGGACACGTCGCGCGTCGGCGACGGCGTGCCGCCCTTGCGCGCGATCTTGTCGATCTCGTCGATGCAGATGATGCCGCGCGCGGTCTTCTCGACGTCGCCGCCGGCGGCGCGGAACAGCGCCTTGACCACGCTCTCGACGTCCTCGCCGACGTAGCCCGCCTCGGTCAGCGTGGTCGCGTCCGCGATCGCGAACGGCACGTCGAGCTTCTTGGCGAGCGTCTGCGCGAGCAGCGTCTTACCGGAGCCGGTCGGCCCGAGCAGCAGGATGTTGCCCTTCTGCAGCTCGACGTCGGACTGCTTGCCCCGCAGGCCGATGCGCTTGTAGTGGTTGTAGACCGCGACCGAGAGCGCTCGCTTGGCGTCTTTCTGACCGACCACGTAGCGGTCGAGCTCCTCCACGATCGCCCGTGGCGGCGGGTACTTGGGCCGCTCCGACGCCTCCTCTTTCGCGAGGATGTCGTTGCACAGAGTCACGCACTGATCGCAGATGAAGACGCGCGGGCCTGAAATGAGCTTTCTGACCTCGCGGCGCTGCTTTCCGCAGAAGGAGCAGTGGAACTCTTCCATCCAGAACCAATTCTTACATGTTTGGGGGCCGGGGCAATAGCGCGAAGCGCCGGCAAGGTGAGACCTCGGTAACAGCCCTCAAAAGCTTGACGCAGTCCGTAAGCGAGGGATCACTCGTCTGCTGTGCGAGCGGTCGTGATCTGTGCGGATCCGGAGCGAGCCGGGCGTGAAGCCGGGTCGGTGGCACTCCTGCTGGTGGAGCTCGGCGGCCGTGTCGCGGTCGCGCGGTTCGACCTCGGCGGACTCGACGAGGAGGACCTGGTCACACATCCCCCCGACGTCGTGGTCGTCGAGGCCGGCGACGACCTCGCGCGTGCGCAAAAGGCGATCCAGAAGCTGCGCGACGGCGGCCCGCTCGTCGAGGTCCCGATCCTCGTCGCGGTGACGGTCGCGCGGCTGCCCGCGCTCGACTTCTCGATCGGCTTCGACGACTTCGTGCTGATGCCGATCGTGCCCGCCGAGCTGTACGCACGCATGCGCCAGCTCGACTGGAAATCGGCGACGTTCGGCTCCGAGGAGGTCATCAAGATCGACGACCTCGTGATCGACATCCCCGGCTACGAGGCGCGGATCGCGGGCCGCCGCATCGATCTCACCCACCAGGAGTTCGAGCTGTTGCGCTTCCTCGCCCAGCACCGCGGCCGCGTGTTCACGCGGCAGGCGCTGCTCGAGCGCGCGTGGGGGTACCAGTACGCAGGTGGGACGCGCACCGTCGACATCCACGTACGAAGAGTGCGGAGCAAGCTCGGGCATGCAGGCGAGCTCATCGAGACCGTCCGCAACGTCGGCTACAAGATGCGCGCCTGATCGTTAGCCGCGGGGTAGCGGGTGTATCCTGGTGACGTGGCCGGGCGCGCCTCGATCGTCGGAGCTGCCGAGACCAGCGTCGGTAAGGTGCGCGACCACAACGAGGACTCGCACTACATCGACCCCGAGCTCGGCATCTTCCTCGTGTGCGACGGGATGGGAGGCCACGCCGCCGGCGAGGTGGCGAGCGCGCTCGCCGTGCAGACGATCCGGGAGCGCTGGGCGAGCGACGCGACGCAGGGGATCGCGGACCAGTGGCTGTCGGCGGGCACCCCCGACGCGCGCCGCCTGCTGCTGACGACCGTCCGCGACGGCGTGCTCGCCGCGCACGACGCGATCCTCGAGGAGGCCAGGCACGATCGCACCAAGGGCGGCATGGGCACGACGCTCGTCGGCGCGATGGTCGTCGGCGGCGACATCGTGTTCGCACACTGCGGCGATTCGCGCGCGTACCTCGTGCGCGACGGCATCGCGATGCAGCTGACCGAGGACCACACGCTGCTCGCGCGGCTGCTCGCCGCCGGCGTCGACGTCGATGTCCAGGGCGACGGTGCGCGCTTCAAGAGCATGCTGACGAACGCGCTCGGCATCGGCGACGAGGTCAAGGTCAGCTCGTTCGTCGTGCCGCTCGCCGATGGCGATCGGTTCCTGCTGTGCAGCGACGGCATCACCGAGTACATCGACGAGCCCGAGATCGGCGAGGTGCTGTGCAAGATGCCGAGCCCGGCACGGGCGGCGCAACGGCTCGTCGAGCTCGCGCTGCAGCGCGGCGGCGGCGACAACGCGACGGCGATGGTCGTGCGCGTGCTCGAGGCCGGCGAGACGTCGCGTCCCGCCGAGGTGATCCAGCGCGAGGACAAGGCGATCCACGCGTGCCCGTTGTGGGCGAAGGTCAACCCGCAGCAGCGGCTGCGCGCGCTGCGGATCGCGATCCCGCGCGATCACGCGGCGGGCGAGAAGCTCGCCGCGAGCACGCTCGGTGATCGCGTCGCGTGGATCCTCGTCGAGGGCGAGGTCGATCACGAGGGCGAGGTGCGCGGCCCGGGCACGCTGCTCTATCCCGAGGCGCTGCTGCTCGATCGGCCGCTGCCCGACAAGGACGCCCTCGCGATCGCGCGGGGCGAGGTCAGGGCGCTCGCGCTGCGCTGCGACGACTTCCGCGAGCTGTGCGACGACGATGCCGATCTCGCCGAGGCGCTCCTCGACGCGCTCGGCGTCGAGATCGCGCGGCGCAGCCCGCCGCGGCGCACCGGGCGGTTCTCCGCGGTCGCGGCGGCGATCGATGCCGCCGAGCCCGAGGCCGACGTGCTGCCCGATCTGCCGCAGCCGGGGCCGCCGGTCCGCCGCGGCGACACGCTGCCACCGCCCGCGCTCACGCGCGCGCCGTCGGTGCCACCGGGGAACCGGCTGATCGTCCCCAAGGGCGAGACCGACAGCGCGGTCGACGAGGCGCTGTCGAAGATCACGTTCGACGACACGTGGGCATCGCTCGCCGACGACGAGCGGCCGCCCGAGCCGCCGCCGCCGCAGGACGAGCCGCCGGGCGACGACGAGCCCGACGTGATCATCGTCGAGGCGGCCGAGCCGCCGTCGCCGCCGCCGGTGCGCGAGCTCGCGCGGCCGAGCCGCCCGCGCCTGGGCGATCACAGCGACGCCGAGATCTCGATCGAGGCGATCGACGACGAGCCGCCGCCCGAGCTCGTCAACGTCAAGGAAGAGGACCCGGCGCGCGTCGTCGAGATCGTCGAGGAGACCTCGTCGCAGCAGATCGTGATGACGGTCGAGGAGCCGGCCGAGCCCGAGATCGTGATCGTGCCGCCGAGCGGCCCGCACGCGGTCGAGGAGCCGAAGCGCGCGAAGTCCGAGCCGCCGAGCTAGTTCGGCCGGTTGTACTCGGTGAGGTCCATCGACACGTCGCCGAGCTCGGTCTGCGCGGTCATCTTCAGCGGGACGCGATCGGCGTCGTCCGACAGCCACACCGAGAACGTGCGCGCCGGCTTGCCGGACTCGACGCCGAAGTTCGGCCGCGCGCGGTACGACGCGCCGGTGTACTTGACCGCGCGGCGGTTGCCGAGCGAGGAGCCGATCGTCTCCTCGCCCGCGTAGCGCACGTCGACGCGCCACAGCCGGCGGCCGCCGACGACGAACACCGTCTTCGTCGTGCCCGGCGCCGCGCGCCAGCCGCGCAGCTGCGCCATCGCCGAGTGCGTGTCGTGCACCGTCATCTGGCCGAAATCGATCCGCATCGTGTGCGACCGGGCGTCGCCGCTGCGCGTGTACGTGACGCTGGCGACCGAGCCGACGAACTTCGCGGTCGCGGTCGTCGTCTGGTGGTTCTCCTCGACCAGCGTGTCGAGCTGCAGCGGGCGGCCGGTGTCCATGTCGATCACCGTCGTCGCCTCGTCGACGATCTTCTTGATCAGCGCCGCCGCGCCGGCGGTCTCCGCGCGCGACTTGACGACGACCGCGCGGTGGCCGTCGACGCGGCCGAGCTCGCCGACCGCCAGCTGCGCCTGGCCCGCGAGCACGCCATCGAGCCGGACCTCGAACGTCATGCTCTCGCCCGGGTTGAGCCCGACCTCGTTCGTCGCCGTCGCCGCCGCGCTCGGCCGGTTCTGAGCCGGGAGCGTCATCGCCTCCGCGCCTGCAGCGCAGCCCGCGAGCAGCAGCAACAGCCACGGCCTGGCGGTGCCCATGTCTTCCTAGGATGCTCGAACCAGCGCCGATGACAAGCAGTGTTAGCTTCGCCCGGTGACGAGGATCGGCATCACGCTCGGCGATCCGGCCGGAATCGGTCCCGAAATCGTCGCCGCGACGCTGGCGGCACTGCCCGAGGAGTCGGCCGCCGGCATCGTCGTCTACGGAGATCACGGACCGCTCGAGCGCGGGGCGCGCGCGATCGGCGTCACGTTGCCGCACGTCGCCATCATCGGGGACGGTGCGGGCGATGCCGCGATCGCCGGTGCACCCGACGAGGCGAGCGGCGCCGCCCAGGTCGCGTACCTCGAGGCCGCGGTGGCGGCGGCGGCGCGTGGCGAGCTGACCGCGATCGTGACGGCGCCGATCTCGAAGACGTGGGCGCGGCGCGCCGGCTTCGCGTTCCCCGGTCACACCGAGATGCTCGCGGCGCGGCTCGGCGCGCGCGACGTCGTGATGATGTTCGCCGGCCCGAGGCTCAAGGTCGCGCTCGCGACCGTCCACGTGCC
>JBLMXA010000201.1:0-3778 GCA_050257515.1 Acidobacteriota bacterium
TTTTTCTGGCTCCGGCTTGGCGCCCTCGGCGCCTTGGCGGTTCCATTTCCCGTTCTCAGCGACTTGGCGGCGAGACGTTCGCGCCGGTGATCGGCGTGGTGCCCGAGGTGACGATCACGCCCGCGCCGCCGCCGCCGCCGCCGCCGCCCGCGCCGATGTTGAGCACGGTGCCGGTGCTCGCGGCTCCGTCGCGCGTGGCCGACGGGTAGCCGGTCGCGCCGGATCCGGCCGGGTTACCGGCAGCGCCGCCGCTGCCGCCCGATGTCGGGCCGTCCGGATCGCCACCGGTGCCGCCGTCCTGGCCGTTGGAGCCGCCGCCGCCGTGGCCGCCGTTCGCGAACACGCGGCCGCCCGCCGCGAGCGAGATCGTCGCCGCCGCGACCGCGATCATGCCGCCCGCGCCACCGCCGCCGCCGCCGGCGTAATGGCCGCCGCTGCCCCCGGCACCCGAGGCGTCGATCGTTCCCTCGATCGACATGTTCGCGGCGATCAACGCGACCGCGCCGCCGCCGTGGCCGCCGGGCCCGTTGCCGCCGAGCCCGGGCGTCGAGCCATCGCCGCCGGGGCAGCCGCCGCGCAGCGTGCTCGCGGTCAGCGTCGCCGCCGGCTTTCCGCCGGTGCCGGCCGCGCCGAACTCATCGCCGCCGGCGCCGCCGTTGCCGCCGAGGCTGCCGCCGGCACCGCCGCCGGCTCCGGTCGCCGCGGTCGCGGCGACGCAGCCCGCCGCGTCCGCGTTCGCGCCGACGCGGCCGCCGGCGTGGCTCGCGACATCGATGGTCCCGGCGACGTCGAGCGCGCCGGTCGACAGCACGACGAGCGGGCGCGGTCCGCTCGCCGACAGCGTCACCCCCGACGCGATCGAGATCGAGCTCCCGGCGATGACGCACACGTCGGCGCTCCGCGGATCGAGCGCGGCGCACAGCGGCGCACCTGCGGTGGTATCGACCGTCGTGTCGCTCGTGATCGCGAGCGTGGCGCTCGGCGCCGCCGACGGACACACCGTCAGCGACAGCTCGGGGATGCTGCGGCACGTGCTCTGTGTCGTCCGCGGGCAGCTCGCGACGTCGTCGGGGTGCATCGGACAGTACAGCGGATCGGTGACCTCACAGCCACCGAGCGCGAGCGCGAGCGCGACGAACCCCCTCACCCGTTCAGGATATCAAAACGCGCGTCCCCAGCCGATGAGCACTCCGCTGCCGGCGACCACGACCCCGCCGAGCCCGACGATCGCGCCGAGCGGCTTCGTGTCGCGGTAGGTCGGTCTCGTACCGGTCGGCTGCTCCGACGTGGCGTAGAGCACGGCACCTGCCGCCATCGCGGCCACGCCCGCGCCGATCAGGTACAGCGGCCAGCGCTGCTTGAGCGGCTCGGCCTCGGGCTCGTGCGCCTCGAGCGTCAGCTCGAGCTGCTCGCCGCGCGCGACGTCGATCGAGCGGTGCGCGACGCGTCGGCCCTGCGAGAACAGCGCGACCTCGTGCGAGCCGACCGGCAGCTCGCGCTCGAGCGGCGTCTCGCCCGCGGTCTCCTCGTCGATCGTGACGCCGAGCCCCTGTGGCCGGCTGTCGAGCTTGAGGTGGCCGGTATCGAGCTCGACGTCGGCGGCGAGCTTGTCGAGGGCAGGCGCGAGCGCTTCGTCCTCGCACGGCGCGCAGTACAGCTGCGTGCGGACCGGCGCGCGGTGCTTGTGGAACCAGTAGAGCGTGAGCGTGCCCTGCTCGGCGTGCGCGTACACGACGTTGTCGGCGTGGCCGCGCTTGTCGACGACGCCCGACGCGCACTTGTTGTCCTGGACGATGATGCAGTTCGCGAGCGTGCGCCCGGCATCGGGCGACATCGGCGCGGGCACGACCCGGTGGTCGTGGTCCTGCGCCCACCTCTCGATGCGCACGCGGAGCATGCCCGCGTCCTGACCGTCGGCAACGACGCCGAACGTCTCGGCCTGCGCGACCGAGACGCTCGCGACGATCGTGACGAGGGCGAGCCGGCGAATGCGATCAGCTTAGCTCAGTGCGGCGGCAGTCCGCACACGTCCCGCATGTTCCGCATCGTCGCCTCGGCGCGCGGCGCGGCGTTGCGATCCTGGCCGAACACGCCGAGCAGCTTCGTCGACGGGTACTGCTGCGCCGTCTGCTGCGTCACGTGGTCGACGCAGGTCGCGTAGTCGGAGCGCGTATGTTGGTACGACGCACCCGGGATGCTGCCGCTGTCGCTGCTGCTGCCGCCGCCGGTGACGCTCGCGAGAGCGCCGAGCGACAGCGCGATCACTTCTGGGCTCCGGGCGGCAGGCCGCACGAGTCCCGCATGTCCTTCGGGTTACCGCCCATCTTGCGCACGGTGTTGGCGCAGTATGCCCAGTCGCTGCGGCTGCTCTGCGCGTTCACGCCGAGGTTTACCGGGCCCGCCTTCGGGATGGTCGCCTGCGCGCCGACCTGGAACTGGTCCTGGTTCGGCGACGGCGACGGAGGCGGCTGCTGCGAGTCGCCGGCGCCACCGATGACGAGCGAGAGAGATGCGAGATCGATCGAATGGAAGTCCTTCATGGGTCTCCTTGGGGTTGCGCCGGTGCAGTGCAGCGGACGTGCCGCGTGCAAGCGCGTGCGATGCGCCGCGCGAGTCGCGTCGATCGATCACCGCGGGTGACGACGTGCAGCCGGCGGGATACGCCAGTTCTTGCCACATCGCACCTGCAGCGCTCCTGTACGATAGCGCGATGCGCTTTGCCTTCGTCGTGGTCGGGGTCCTCTCGCTGTCCACTCTCGCGATCGCTCAGGCTCCGCCACCGGGCGAGCCGCCGCCGGCGGGGCCCGGCGCACAGCCCGCGCCGCCGCCACCTCCGCCACCGCCCGCGCCGCCGCCCGGGGGTGCGCCGACGGCCGTCGTCGCGCCGCCTCCGCCACCCGCGGCGGTGACGACCGTCGACAAGGGCACGCTCGACGACGCGAACGCGGGCCGCGCGTGGCTGTCGCCGACCGCGCTGACGCCGCCGGCGGGCACGTGGTCGTTCGAGGATGTCGAGCTGTTCCTCATCGGCGTGTCGTACGCGGTCACCGACAACTTCGTGATCACGGGCACGACGATGGTGCCGATCACGAGCGATCTGTACTGGGGCTTCTTCTCGGCGAAGGCCCAGGTCGTCAAGCAGGGCAACGTGCGCGTCGCGATCCAGGGCGGCCTCGCCGCCGCGGCCGCGAAGGACACGACCACCGACGCGATGGGCAACACGATGTCGACGACCACGACGACGAGCGGCGGCGAGGTCGGCGCGGCAGCGACGCTCTGCCTCGACGGCGACTGCTACTCGCACCTCGACGGCTTCGTCGGCGCGGCGTTCGCGTACCAGAACAACGCGTCGGTGCCGGTCGGGTTCTCGGCGTCGTGGGTGCAGCGCCTCGGCAAGCGCGTGCGCCTCGTGGTCGAGGCCGACAGCGCCCACCTGTTCGGCGACATCAGCGGCCAGGCCAACGGCATCCTCGGCTGGTACGGGCTGCGGTTCACGTCGCGCTCGATCGGCGCCGACGTCGGCTTCGTCAAGCCGATCTGCAGCGACTGCAGCAGCTCGACGTTCCCGATCGGGTTCCCCGTGCTCGCGTTCTCGTACCGCGGGATCGACTAGATCCTCACTCCGCGGGCTCGTCGTCGGCCTTGCACTTGACGTCGACCGCGCCTCCCGCGCGCGCGTCGACCGCGAGCGCCACCAGCTCGAACGCGAGGTTGTCCGAGCGCACGCCCGCCGGGCCGGCGAGCTGCTTCGCCGCCGCGGGCAGCGCGCCCTGCCACT
>JBLMXA010000202.1:0-13974 GCA_050257515.1 Acidobacteriota bacterium
ACGAGCGCATGGCGTGCGGCCTGGGCGAGGCGCCGCGCGGCATCAGGGCGCACCGCGAGCTCGCCCTCGCGCCACGCCGCGACCACCGCGATCGCCGCGCGCGGCAGCTCGCGCGCCGCCAGCACGAGCAGGTCGAGCGTCGGGATGTCGGCGGCATGCAGGTCGTCGAGCAGCACGAGCAGCGGCTGCTCGCGCGCGACGTCGACGAGCGAGCTGACGACGGCGTCGAGCAGCGCGAAGCGTGCCGCGGCCGGATCGAGTGCCGTCTCGCGCACCAGCGCGGCGAGCTCGGGCACGCGGTCGCCGAAGCGCGCGCGCGCATCGCGCAGGACCGAGAGCCATGGCCAGTACGGCGGCGCGCCGCCCGATTCCCACGCCGAGCCTGCGCACACGACGATCCCGTCCGCGCGGTCGCGCGCGGCCGACAGCAGCGAGGACTTGCCGATCCCGGCCTCGCCGGTGAAGCACACCGCGCGACCGCGCCCGGCGCGAGCCGACGCGATCACCTCGTCGAGCACCGCCAGCTCCGCCGCGCGACCGTGCAGCACGCCCCAGCTTAACGCTGTTCGTTGAAGCTGAAGTAGTTGCCCGAGTCGTCCTTGAACACCGCCGCGAACCCGTACGGCTCCTCGGACGGCGGCCGCGCGAACTCGACGCCCTTGGCCTTCATCGCCTCGTAGTCGGGCGCAGGTCGTCGGTGACGAGCACGCCGCCGCTCAGCGCGCCGGCGGCTACGAGCGCGCGCTGCTGCGCGGCGTGGTCTTCCGTCATCATCGGCGAGCGGGCGATCGCCATCAGGATGATGCGGACGCCGGACTGGGTCTTCGGGCCGACGGTCAGCCAGCGAAGTCGCCCATGCGCCGAGTGAGCGCTGCGCAGCCTCTGGTTGAAGAAGGAGAAAGCGTCCCCAGGTAGGTACGTGAGATCGCTCGGGGTGGCTCGCGGCTCGGTTGATAAAGGAGAAAGCGTCCCCTAGTTGGTCGCCGCGAGGTGGATCGGGCCGGCGTGCGTCGCGCCGGCGAGGACGAGATCGTTCGTGCCGCGGCGGAGGTCGTCGGTGTGAAAGTGAGGCGGCACGCGCGTGCCGTTCCACTCGATCGTCGTGGCGTCGGTGTCGAGCGTGACGTCGAGGCCGCCGGCGCGGTTGAGGCCGATCAGCACGTGCGCGCGGCCGCCGGCGAGCGCGGGCGCGGGCAAGGTCGCGGTGCGCTGGTCGGCGAAGCTGTTGAGCCCGGGGTAGGTCTCGCCGAGCACGTGGACGCCGACGACGCGATCGTAAGCGTCGAGCGACGTGTCGTGCCGCCACGCGAACGCCGCGCGCGCCGGCAGGTTCGACAGCGCCGACATCGCCGCCGCGAGCGAGCCGCCCGGCAGCCTGCCGAGGATCGCGGGCGCCGGCTCGCCGCCGGTGATCCGCGCGTTCGTCGTGGTCGTCTTGCCGGCGAGCCACAGGTTGACGACGATCAGGTCGAGCACGATCGCGGCGACCAGCGCGGCCGCCACGCCGCGCGCGCGCACCCGCCAGCTCGCCGCGCGCCGCACCGCCGGCGGCACCGCGCGCGCGATCCACGCGACGAGCCCGGCGGCGCCGAGCGCGAACGCGACGTACGTCGAGTCGAACCGCCGGCCGCCGAACGAGCCGCCGCCCCACCAGTCCCACACCGCGCCGTTCGCGAGCGTCTGCAGCGCGACGCCGGCGACGACGAAGCCGACGAGCCGCCGGTGCGCGCGCGCGAGCGCGACGAGCGCGACCGCGAACACCGCGTACGCGGGCGCCCACGGCAACAGCCCGTTGCGCGACGAGAACAGCACCTCGCTCCAGCACGGTGCGTCCCACCGCATGAAGCCGGGGCCCTGCGGCACGACCCACCAGTCGCCGTACACCACGCGCCACGCGACGAGCTGTGGCGCGAACACGACGACCGCCGCCGCGGCGCCGGCGAGCCACGGCAGCACGACGCGCCAGCTGCGGCGCGCGCGCAGATCGTCGATCGCCGCGCCTGCGAGCACGACGCCCCACAGGGCGAGCTGCGGCCGCGCGAGCGCCCCGGCGCCGAGCACCGCGCCGAGCACGAGCCACGTCTTCCACGTGCGCGGCGAGTCGTAGCTCGCGTCCCAGCGGTCGACGAGGAGCGCCGCGAAGAACGTCGCCATCGGGTGCGCGTAGCCCGGCTGGCGCACGGCGTAGTAGACGACCGGCCCCGCGAGCGCGCACGCGAGCGGCCCGGCGAGCGCGAGCGCGCCACCGCCGAGCCGCCTGCGCGCGAGCCGGTACGCGACGACCACCGCCGCGAGCGACCACGCGAGCGAGCTCCACGTGTAGAGCCGGATCTCCCACGTCGAGAAGCCGTCGTCACGCGAGCCGGTCGCGAGCGCGGCAGCGTGGCCGACGAGGAACAGCGGCGCGTCGAGCACCGCCGGGCCGATGCCGAACGCGTTCGCCGGGCGCCCGGTCGGCGCGAGCCCGAGGTGGTACCAGTTCTTCGTCTCGCGATACTCGTCGGTGAAGTCGAGGTCGCCGTGGAGCAGGGACGGCAGGTAGACGTAGTAGTACGGCGCGTCGGCGTGCAGATCGGCGGTCGGCAGGCCGTGACCCTCGCGCCCGCGCGCCCACGCGATCGTGCCGATCGCGAGCAGCGCCGCGAGGAGCCCGCGCACGATGCGGTCCGCCATCCTCGACTAGCTACATCACCTCGTCGGGCAGCGCCACTCTGGCCACCGCCTCGCTCTGCGCGGGCAGGATGACGACGTAGCTGCCCGGCCCGCGCCGCCACACGATCGCGCGCGACGGCGACGCCCGGCCGAGCAGCGGGAACCACGGCTCGTCGCGCACCATCCGCATCGGTGCGACGATCTCGGGCACGACGAGATCGATCTCGAGCACGCTGCCCGGCCCGAGCTCGCGCGCGAGCGGCTCGGCGTACGACAGCTCGTCGAGCGCCCACCGCGGATACAGATCGTTGTGGAGCGCGCCGCCGTACACGATCACCGCGTGCGCCGGATCGGCCTCGGCCCACGTGCGCGCGGCATCGTGCAGCTTCTGCGTGATCACCTCGAGCAGCAGCAGGAAGTCGACGCCGTGGCGCGGATCGAAGAGCGCGTGCTGCTCGATGCACGTCATCGGCAGGTCGTGCGTGTCGAGGTGAGCGCGCTGCGAGGTCCGGACGAGCCGCATCAGCTCCATCTGCGTCGTCGCCGGGCGGTCGATCGTGGCGGCGACCTGGTGGCCGAAGCGGCTGTCGCACGCGTCGTCGACCCACGACTCGACGACGAGGTGGCGCGCGCGCGGCTCGAGCAGCCCGATGATCTCGCGCGTGAACCGCTGCATCGACGACGTCGCGCCGGCCGTCGCGCGCGTCTGGTGGTACTCGCCGATCGCGAACACGCGCGGCGGCGGGTTCTCGGCGAGGATCAGCTCGATCGCCGACTGCGTGTCGGGCGCCTCGCGGTGCGGCACCTCGGCTACCGGGTCGAACCTATGGCACGCACCGACGACGAGCACGCTCAGGAGCACGCCGCGCACGGTGACGAGACACACACGCGCACCGCGCGTTGCGGGTGTCGAGGCTTCACCAGCCGGCCCGGACGCCCGAGGTGTGGCATCGCGATCATGGCAGCTCCTGTGTCCGGATCGGTACGCGGCTGCAAGCACGCGATCGGCAAGCGCCGATTGCGGGTCAAGCACGCTGTGCGGCGGTGACCCGGAATTTTCGCGACCCCCTCAGGAACCTGATGTTCAGCTGCACTGGTCACGAGAGATGTGGCAACATGCTTCCACCAACTTGAGTTGGTGGGTGAACCGTAATAGGTTGCTCGCATCCCTTCGAGTTCGCTGATCTTGCTCGCTCCTTATTAAACGCGAGCTCCTCTAGCTTCCTTCACCAGTGAAACCTCGCCTTACTTCGTCAAGCCACCTCGTTGGCGTGCGCCTCGCAAGTAGGAGGCCCGGATGAACACGCACGTTCTCTGGGTCCTGGTCCACTGCCTGGCGGTGCTCGTGTTCGTCAACCGCTACATCGCCGGCGTGGTCCTCCGCGTGATCCGCGGCAAGAACTGGGACGAAGCCCGGCCCGTCGGAGACGGCTGGGAGCCGACGGTGACCTGCGTGATCCCGATGTACAACGAGGGCGCCGCGATCAAGGAGACCCTGCAGAGCCTCCTCGATTCGGACTACCCGCACCACAAGCTCAACGTCGTCTGCGTCGACGACTGCTCGGGCGACGACAGCTACGAGCAGGCCCGCGAGGTCGCGCGCAGCTCCAACGGTCGCCTCCGGATCATCCGCAACCGCGTCAACCTCGGCAAGCGCCGCTCGATCAACCGCGCGGTCCGCGAGGCCGACAGCGAGATCATCGTCTCGGTCGACTCGGACGTCGTCGTCGATCCCGAGGCCGTGCGCGCGCTGATCCGGCGCTTCACGAGCGACAACATCGCGGCCGTCGGCGGCTGGGTCGACGTGCGCAACAAGCACGAGAACTGGCTCACCCGGATGCAGACGGTGAAGTACTGGTACTCCTACTTCTTCATGAAGAACCTCGAGTGGGGGTTCCGTCGCGTGATGTGCCTCTCGGGCTGCCTCACCGCGTACCGCCGCTCGGTGCTCGTCCGCCGCTTCACCTCCGACCGCATCGCCGCCGTCGGCGGCTGGGTCGACATCCGCAACAAGCACGAGAACTGGCTCACGCGGATGCAGGTCGTGAAGTACTGGTACGCCTACTACTTCATGAAGAACCTCGAGTGGGGGTTCCGCCGCATCATGTGCCTCTCGGGGTGCCTGACCGCGTACCGCCGCGCGGTGCTCGTCGATCTCGAGGCCGTGCTCGAGCAGCGCAGCATCCTCGGCTGCCCGATCAAGTACGGCGAGGATCGCTTCCTCACCCGCCAGATCGTCAAAGCCGGCTACCTGACGACGATGACGCTCGACGCGCGCTGCCGGACGTTCGTGCCGACGACCGTGATGGGCTACTTCTCGCAGCAGCTGCGCTGGCGCCGCTCGAACATCGTCGACTACGCCGGCGGCTTCAGCCACGTGTGGCGCCTCAACCCGGTGCTCGCGATCCACTTCTTCTCGCTGTTCGCGCTGCTCATTGTCTACCCGATCGCGCTCGTCCGCGCGCTCGAGGCGCATCGCTTCTGGCCGTCGCTGGTGCTCCACCTCGAGATCGTCGTCGCGTTCGGCGTCTACTATCGCTGGCGCGTCCGCAAGCTCCCCAAGAGCGAGCGCGTCGGCGCGCTGTCGTTCCTGTCGCTGACGCTGCTGATGCCGATCACGTACGCGCTGCTGACGCCGCTCGCGCTGTTCACGCTCGACTCGGGCAGCTGGGAGACCCGTGGCCACGAGCCGGTCGCCGTCGCCGCGGAGCCGATCGCGGTGGGCAACGGGACCGGCCAGCACGCGCTGCTGCCTGCAACGGTCGCGGCCGAGCCGCGAACCCGCGCGGCGACCGGTCAGGTCCAGCTCCCCGCAGCGTGATCTCCGTCGCTGAGACCGGGCTGGCCTCGGCGATATGGCCATAGACATCGGCGCGATTCTTGGAGTAGGACTCAGTCGCGATGGAAGCTCCCGCCCGCAAAGTGCCTCGATTCTGGGTCGCGATGCAGCCGTCGATCATCCGGCTGTACAAGGTCGCCGGTCTGTTCGTGCTGACCGCCATCCTGGTCGGGTTGATCGGCTTCCTCGTCGTCAACATCTTCTACTTCTTCGATCACACGTGGGTGCGGCCGGTCGTGCTGTCGCCGACGCACCAGAAGGTCGTCGAGGCGTCGAACCTGCTGACCGAGGCGCGGTCGCGCGACAGCCAGCTCAGGGCCGAGAAGCTCGACATCGAGTCGCAGCTCAAGGCGATCGAGCTGAGGATCACGCGCGACGAGGCGGTGGCCGTCGACGCGCCCGCGTACAAGACGCCGAAGACGGCGCAGGAGTGGATCGTCAAGCACGACATCGACGACGCCGCCCTCGACAAGGATCTGCAGATCGATCGCCGCGCGCCGCTCAAGGCGCGGCTCGAGAGCCTCGCGATGCTGATCGGCGATCAGGACGCCCTCGTCGCGCGCCTCGAGAAGTCGCCGTACCTGCGCGCCGTCAACAACAAGGTCGTGCTCGCGTTCGTGCCGTACCAGAACCTGCGCAACGTCAAGCTCGGCACCAAGCTCTACGGCTGCTCGTGGGGCCTCATCCTGTGCTCGCGCGTCGGCAAGGTCACCGCGACGATCGACGGCGAGGTCCAGGACATCCATCCGCACGACGAGAGCGTCCAGCGCGGCATCATGGTCGAGGTCGAGCTGTCGACGCCGAGCGCCGAAGGCGAGACCGTGCTGTTCGCCGGCAGCAAGCCGCTCTGGCTGTTCTAGTCGCAGCAACCCCACACGTACCCCGATGTAGGCGTGCAATGCGGTCCTCGTCGCGGGATCTTCCCTAATCGCGGCGGTAGTATGAACGCGGGTCGGGTAACCCGCGATGAGCGAAGACCATCCTAAGCCGCCCTCGAATGACAAGACGATCGTCGGGACGGGCGAGGTGGCGAAGGAGAAGCCGAGCCCGGGGCAGTACTCGCTCAAGCGCAACGAGCTGAGCGGGATGCACCAGCTCAAGCCGAACGAGCGCACCGTCGTCATCCCGAACCCGCAGCCCGCCGCACCACCGAGGCGGCCGACGATGCCGCGGATCCAGACGCCCTCGTCGCCACCCGCGACCCACGCGCAGGCCGAGACGATCGTGATCGCCGGTACGCGCGAGCCGACGCCGCCCGCGAGCACGGCCGCCGGCACGCCGCTGCCGCAGCCGGTGCCGACGATCGCGCAGGCGCCTCGCGCGCGCCGCAGCTCCGAAGCGCCGTCGGTGCCGGGCAGCAACAAGTGGGACCAGTACTCGAACGTCGGCCCGCTGCCGACGCCCAATCCGCTGCCCACGCCGAACACCGGCGAGACCACCGGCGTGCACGCGCTGGCGGCGGCCCCGCACGCGGGCGTCCGCATCAACCAGTACGAGATGATCAAGATGATCGGCGAGGGCGGCATGGGCACCGTCTTCCTCGCCCGCGACCTGCGGCTCGGCCGCCGCGTCGCGATCAAGTTCCTGCAGAGCAACCAGGCCGAGCTGACGCAGCGGTTCCTCGTCGAGGCGCGCGCGACCGCGCGCTGCCAGCACGAGAACATCGTCGTCATCTACGAGGTCGGCGAGCAGGCCAACGCACCGTACATGGTGCTCGAGTTCCTCAACGGCAAGCCGCTGACCGACACGCTGCAGGGCGGCCAGCGCCTGCCGTACACGCGCGCGGTCGAGATCCTGGTCTCGGTGCTGCGCGCGCTCGAGTGCGCGCACGGCCAGGGCATCGTCCACCGCGACCTCAAGCCCGACAACATCTTCATCACCGACTCCGGCACGATCAAGGTGCTCGATTTCGGCATCGCGAAGGTGCTCGAGCCGCAGACGCCCGCGCAGCTCAACGCGTCCGGTCAGATCCGGATGCCGAGCCCGCTCGAGCTGGCGACTGGCTCGAACTCGAGCCTCACGCGCCACGGCACGATCATGGGGACGCTCAAGTACATGTCCCCCGAGCAGTGGGGCATCGGCGTCGAGATCGATCACCTGAGCGACATCTGGGCGTGCGGCGTGCTGCTGCACCGCATGATCTGCGGCCGCCACCCGCTGCATCCACTCGACGGCAACCAGCTCGTCGTCACCGCGATGCTCGAGCTACCGATGCCGTCGATGGCCGAGGCCGCGCCCCCGGACTGCCCGCGCGAGCTCGTGCAGATCGTCGACCGCTGCCTGCTCAAGCTCAAGGACCAGCGCTGGCAGAGCGCGAGCGAGCTGTTGCACGCGCTCGAGCCGTTCCTGCCGGGCCGCCGCACCGCCGAGCTGCAGATCGACGAGAGCCCGTACGCGGGCCTGTCGTCGTTCCAGGAGACCGACGCCGGCAAGTTCTTCGGCCGCAGCCGCGAGATCGCGGCGATGGTCACGCGCATCCGCGACCGCCCGCTGATGGCGGTCGTCGGCAGCTCGGGCGTCGGCAAGTCGTCGTTCGTGCGCGCCGGCCTCGTGCCCGCGCTCAAGCGCTCGGGCGAGACGTGGGAGACGCTCGTCACGCGTCCCGGCCGCTCGCCGATGGCGGCGCTCGCGTCGCTCGTGTCGCCGATGGTCGCGACCGCCGCGAACCTCGCCGACGAGATGGAGGAGCAGCAAAAGCTCGTCGACAAGCTCAAGCGCGAGCCCGGCCACCTCGGCCACCTGCTGCGCGGCCGCGCGCGCCGCGACAGCCGCAAGGTCCTGCTGTTCGTCGATCAGTTCGAGGAGCTCTACACGCAGGTCCACGATCCTGCCGAGCGCGCCGCGTTCACCGCCGCGCTCGCCGCGGTCGCCGACGACGCGACGAGCCCGCTGCGCGTCGTGCTGAGCGTGCGCTCGGACTTCCTCGATCGCGTCGCCGAGGATCCGGCGTTCATCGCCGAGCTGACCCAGGGCCTGTTCTTCCTCGGCCCGCCGAACCGCGAGGGCCTGCGCGACGCGATCGTGCAGCCCGCCGAGCTCGCCGGGTTCCGCTTCGAGAACGCGGCGATCGTCGAGGACATGCTCGACCACCTCGCGACGACCCCCGGCGCGCTGCCGCTGCTCCAGTTCGCCGCGAGCAAGCTGTGGGACGCGCGTGACAAGGCGCGGCGGCTGCTCACGGGCGCGAGCTACCAGCAGATGGGCGGCATCGCCGGCGCGCTCGCGAGCCACGCCGACCGCGTCATCCAGGAGATCGGGCCAAAGCACCACGGGCTCGCCCGCGCGATCCTGCTCCGCCTCGTGTCGTCCGAGCGCACGCGCGCGATCGTGCCGATGGACGAGCTGCACGACCTGTCGCGCGAGGTCGGCGAGGTGCAGCGAGTCGTCGACCTGATGGTCGACGCGCGCCTGCTCGTCGTGCAGACGCTCGAGGGCGGCAAGGGCTCGACCGTCGAGATCGTGCACGAGTCGCTGATCCACAACTGGCCGACGCTGCGGCGCTGGCTCGACGAGACGCAGGAGGACGCCGCGGTCATCGACCAGCTGCGCGTCGCCGCCCGCCAGTGGCAGGCGAAGGGCCGCTCGCCCGACCTGCTGTGGCGCGGCGACACGGCCGACGAGGCGAAGAAGTTCAAGAAGCGCTACAAGGGCCCGCTGTCGGACGTCGAGCGCGCGTTCCTCGACGAGGTGATCAGCTACGAGACCGCGCTGCAGCGCCGCCGCCGCGTCGCGGTGATCGGCGGCTTCGTCGGCCTCGGCGCGATCGTGATCGTCGCGATGATCGGCCTCGTGATCGTGCAGCGCTCGCGACAAGAGGAGACGCGGCAGCGTCACATCGCCGAGCAGCAGAAGACCGAGATCCAGCAGGCGCTCGCCGCCGCGCAGCAGAAGGAGCGCGAGCGCCAGGCGGCCGAGGTCGCGAAGGCGAACGTCGAAAAAGCAAAGCAGGTCGTCGACGTCAAGCTCGGCACCGCCGAGGAAGACCTCAAGCAGAAGAACGCCGAGCTCGAGACGGCGCTCGCCGAGAGCCAGAAGAACGAGGAGCTCGCGAAGACCAACGAGAAGCTCGCGGTCGACAACGCGAGGAAGGCGGCGCAGGCGGAGACCGAGGCGGTGCAGCAGAAGGATCAGGTCGTCGTCCAGAAGAACCTCGTCGAGTCGCTGCTCAAGCAGGAGCAGGAGCGCGTGAAGCGGTTGCAGGCGCAGATCGGCAGTCCGATCGTCGACGAGCTGAAGTAACGGAGACAACTCACATGAACAGGGTGATCGCCACTGCGGTGTGCATGGGGCTTGCGCTCGCGACAGCGCACGCAGATCCGGGCTCGGGCTCGGACTCCGGCTCCGGCTCCGGCTCGGGCTCCGGCTCCGGCTCGGGCTCCGGCTCGGGTGCGACGGAGAAGGCGGGGACCAACGAGACCTTGCAGAACGGCGGCGAGTCGCGCCCGTGGGCGGTCGGCGTATCGGAGGCGGAGCAGAAGGCGGCGCTCGCGCTGTTCCAGGAGGGCAACGTCAACCTCAACGACGGCCTGTTCGCGAAGGCCGCCGACAAGTACCGCGAGGCGCTCAAGCACTGGGACCACCCGGCGATCCACTACAACCTCGGCCTCGCGCTGATGAACCTCGACCAGCCGATCGACGCGTACGACAACCTGCAGGTGTCGACGAAGTTCGGCGAGGCGCCGCTGCAGTCGAAGGACAAGTTCGATCACGCGAAGGACTACCTGCTGCTGCTCGACAAGCAGCTCGCCGACGTCGAGGTCAGCTGCGACAAGGTCGGCGCGAAGGTGACCGTCGACGGCAAGGAGGCGTTCGTCGCGCCCGGCCACTTCAAGACGCGCGTGCGCGTCGGCAAGCACACGTTCGTCGCCGAGAAGGCGGGCTACACGACGCGCATCAACGCGCCGTACGTCGGCCCGGGCGAGCACTTCCGCATCGAGCTCAAGCTGTACACGGCCGAGGAGCTGACGCGCTACCACCGCCGGTGGGACGCGACGTGGGTGCCGTACGCGGTGATGGGCGCGGGCGTCGCGATCGGGTTCGTCGGCGGCCTGCTCGAGATGTCGGCGCAGAGCTCGTACCGCCAGTACGACGCCAAGGTCGCGGCCTGCAACATGGACAACATGGGCTGCCCGAACACCGCGGACCTCGCCGACATCCGCAACAGCGGTGACTCGAAGAAGTCGCTCGGCTACGTCGGCTACGGCGTCGCCGCGGGCACGATCGTGATCGGCGGGTTGCTCGCGATCTTGAACCGGCCGCAGGCCTACCAGATCCGCGCCGAGGACCTCCCGCAGGAGCCGGTGTCGGTGAGGCCGGTGGTCACTCCCACGTTCGCCGGCGCAGCCGTGCAGGGGCACTTCTGATGCGTACGACTCGCTTCCTCGGGTTGATCGTGACGCTCGGCATCGCGCTCGTCGGCTGCGCGTCGCAGCCCGACTCCCACGTGTGCGCGACCGGCATCGTGTGCCCACCGCCGACGCAGTGCGCGGCCGTCCAGCCGGTATGCATCGTCAACGATTGCGGCAACGGCAAGGTCGATCTCGGCGAGCAGTGCGACGACGGCAACATCACCGGCGGCGACGGCTGCTCCGCGACGTGTCAGATCGAGAAGTGCGGCAACGGCGTGCTCGATCCGGGCGAGCTGTGCGACGACGGCAACACCAACGGCTGCGACGGCTGCAGCTCCGACTGCAAGTCGACGGACGTGTGCGGCAACGGCGTCGTCGACGTCGAGTGCGGCGAGGTGTGCGACGACGGCAACACGTCGAACGCGTGCGACGGCTGCTCGATGGATTGCAAGTCGCGCCAGTCGTGCGGCAACGGCATCGTCGACACCGAGTGCGGCGAGGTCTGCGATCCGCCGGGGCCGGGCTGCACGGCGACGTGCCGCTCGCTCAACGAGTGCGGCGACGGCGTCGTCAACACCGCGAACGGAGAGGAGTGCGACGACGGCCTCAGCACGAACAACAACGACTTCGATTGCCGCGCCGACTGCGTCATCAACCGCTGTGGCGACGGCTACGTCGACTCGACCGGCGCGCATCACGAGGACTGCGATCCCGCGCCGCCGGTCGCCGCCGGCAGCACGATGGCGATGCCGGTCGAGACGTCCACCTGCAACCTCGACTGCACGACCGCGATGTGCGGCGATGGCAAGGTCAACGCGAGCGCGCACGAGGAGTGCGACGACCACAACACGACCGACGGCGACGGCTGCGACAGCAACTGCACGATCACCCGCTGCGGCAACGGCATCATGACGGCCGGCGAGCTGTGCGACGACGGCAACACGGTCAACGGCGACGCGTGCGACAACAACTGCACGCCGCCGGCCTGCGGCAACGGCATCAAGGATCCGAACGAGGGCTGCGACGACGGCAACCTGATCGACAACGACGGCTGCGATCACAACTGCAAGCCGACCGGCTGCGGGAACGGCGTCGTCGACTTCGGCGAGGAGTGCGACGACGGCAACATGGTCAACGGCGACGGCTGCGACAACAACTGCACGACCACGCGCTGCGGCAACAACATCGTCGATCCGGGCGAGGCCTGCGACGACGGCAACAACGTCAACGGCGACGGCTGCGACACGAACTGCAAGACGTCGGGGTGCGGCAACGGCATCGTCGATCCCGGCGAGCAGTGCGACGACGGCAACACGACGAACGGAGACACCTGCGACAACAACTGCACGATCCCGGGCTGCCCGAACAACGAGCTCGATCCGGGCGAGCAGTGCGACGACGGCAACACCGACAACACCGACGCGTGCACGACGGCGTGCAAGAACGCGGTGTGCGGCGACACGTACATCGAATCGGGCGTCGAGACGTGCGACGACGGCAACGCGATCACCGACACGTGCACGTACGGCGCGACCTCGTGCATGGTGTGCGACTCGACGTGCCACATGGGCCCCGGCGTGACCCAGGTGTGCGGCGACGGCACCCTCAACACGCCGAACGAGGCGTGCGACGACGGCAACACCACGTGCGGCTCGTGCGACTCGACATGCCAGATCTTCGCGTCGGCGAAGGCGACCGGCCAGATCGTCGTCGTCAAGGCGGCGAACATCAGCGATGGCGAGACGTTCACGATGTGGGACGGCATCAACGTCGACACCATGATGAACCCGGCCCCGGTCGTGTTCGAGTACGACAAGGCGAACGACGGCGTCGCGACCGGTCACGTCGCGATCACGATCGTCGGCAGCGACAACGCGAGCAACGTGCGCGACAAGACGAAGACCGCGATCAACGGCGTGACGACCGCGCTGCACATCACCGCAGCGGCGGGCACCGGCAGCGTCGTGCTGCTCACGCACGACGACGCGACGATCCTCGGCAACCAGACGATCACGGAGGCCGTCGCCGACGTCGACTTCGCGGTGTCCGGGATGAGCGGTGGCGCCGGCGGCGACTGCGCGACGGGCCAGGCGTGCCGCCAGAGCATCGACTGCGCGCCGACCGGGCTGACCGCCGCGAGCTGCGTGCTGAATACGTGTCAGTAGACATGACACCGCGCGTTAGAGTATCTACGCGCTCATGCAGCTGTCCCAACTGAAGATCATCGTCACCGGCGCGGCTCAAGGCATGGGCGCGCACTTCGCTCGCCGCCTCGCCGAGGCCGGTGCTCAGGTCGCCGCGGGCGACGTCAAGGACGAGGGCCTCGCGGCGCTCGCCGAGTCGACGCGCGGGCTCCCCGGCAAGGTCCACACGCGCAAGCTCGACGTGTCGAGCGAGGCCGACGTCGGCGCGTTCGTCGAGTGGGCGTTCGGCGCGATGGGCGGCCTCAACGGCGTCATCAACAACGCCGGCATCCTGCGCGACGGTCTGCTCGTCAAGAAGGACCGGACGACCGGTCAGGTCACCAAGCTCACGAAGGATCAGTGGGACGCGGTGATCGGCGTCAACCTGAGCGGCGCGACGTTCATGGTGCGCGACGCGGTCGCCAAGATGGTGCAGTCGGAGCAGCGCCCCGGCGTGATCGTCAACATGTCGTCGGTCGCGCGCCACGGCAACCGCGGCCAGTCGAACTACGTGTCGGCGAAGGCGGCGCTCGCGGCGAACGCGGTGACGTGGGCGCGCGAGTTCGCGTCGTTCGGCATCCGCGTCGGCGCGGTCGCGCCCGGCATGATCGAGACGCCGATGACGCAGGGCATGAACCAGAAGGCGCGCGACGCGCTCGTCGCGGCGATCCCGGTCGGCCGCATCGGCGTCCCCGAGGACATCTGGCTCGGCGTGAAGTTCGTGCTCGAGTGCGACTACTTCAACGGCCGCACCATCGACGTCGACGGCGGTCTGTCGATGTGATCGCGCGGCGCCGCCCCCGCGGCGACGTGCAGCGAGGCCCCGTGCGAAGGCGCGGGGCCTCTTCGTTTCGAAGCGAGAGCGTCATGCAGCGCGCACGCGGCCGCTCGCCGGCCCTCGGTGCCGAGGGGCGCACAGGGGAGGCCGGGCGCGCGGGCCGTCACTCCTCGT
>JBLMXA010000203.1:0-6331 GCA_050257515.1 Acidobacteriota bacterium
CCCTCGTCTCGGCGCTCGGCCTCGGCTGCATGGGGATGTCCGAGTTCTACGGCACGCGCGACGACGGCGAGTCCATCGCGACCATCCATCGCGCGCTCGACCTCGGCTGCACGTTCCTCGACACCGCCGACATCTACGGCCCGTTCACCAACGAGGAGCTGGTCGGACGCGCGATCGAGGGGCGGCGCGACGAGGTGTTCCTCGCGACCAAGTTCGGCATCGTGCGCGACCCGAACGACAAGGCGATCCGCGCGATCAGCGGCAAGCCCGCCTACGTCAAGCAAGCGTGCGACGCGAGCCTGAAGCGACTCGGCGTCGACGTGATCGACCTCTACTACCAGCACCGCGTCGACCCGGCGACGCCGATCGAGGACACCGTCGGCGCCATGGCGGAGCTCGTCACCGCGGGAAAGGTGCGCCATCTCGGGCTCTCCGAGGCCGGCGGCGACCAGGTGCGCCGTGCAGCCGGCGTGCACCCGATCACCGCGCTCCAGTCGGAGTACTCGCTGTGGAGCCGCGACGTCGAGGACGGCGTCCTCGGCGTCTGCCGCGAGCTCGGCGTCGCGCTGGTCGCGTACAGCCCGCTCGGGCGCGGCTTCCTCACCGGCGAGATCGAGCGCTTCGAGGACTTCCCGCCCGACGACTACCGGAGGAGCTCGCCGCGCTTCCAGGGCGAGAACTTCGCGAAGAACCTGGCCCTGGTCGAGCGCATCCGCGAGATGGCGAGGGAGAAGGGCTGCACGGCGTCGCAGCTGGCGCTCGCCTGGATGCTCGCGCAGGGCGACGACGTCGTGCCGATCCCGGGCACCAAGCGCCGCAGGTACCTCGAGGAGAACCTCGCGGCGCTCGCGGTCGAGCTCGACGCGCGCGACCTCGCACGGATCGACGAGATCGCGCCGCGCGGCGTCGCCGCGGGCGAGCGCTACCCGGCCGCGATGATGCGCTTCGTCGGCACCGGGGAGAGCTGAGGCGGCGCCGCAGCACGAGCAGCCGGGTGCCGCGTCAAGCAGCAGCCTCCGGCTGCTGGTGCTGCGCCATCAGCCCGAGCACGAGCTCCACGATCTCCGGCGCCGCCTTTCGCGGATGCCCCACGTCGAACGGCGGCTGCGGGTCGTACTCGATGCCGAGCTGGATCGCGCGCGCGACGTCGTCGCCGGCGATCCGCGCGGCGAGCGTCAGGGCCATGTCGATGCCCGCGGAGACGCCGGCCGCCGTGACGATCTTGCCGCGCACGACGACGCGCTCCTCGACCGGGTGCGCGCCCAGCGCCGCGAGGTCCTCGACGGCCGCCCAGTGCGTCACGGCGTCGACGCCCGAGAGGATCCCGGCCGCGGCGAGCACCAGCGAGCCGGTGCACACCGACGTCGTCCACTGCGTCGTCGGGTGGACGCGCCGCACCCAGCCGACCAGCGCCTCGTCGGCGATCATCTCGCGCCGCCCGGGACCGCCCGGCACGACGACGACGTCGGCGGTCTCGACCTCGGCGAAGCTCGCGCCCGCGACGACCGCGAGCGCGCCGATGTCGGTGCGGAACACGCGCCGCTCGGCGCCGACGAAGACGACCTCGGCGCCGGGCAGGCGCGACAGGACCTCGTACGGCCCGACGGCGTCGAGCGCGGTGAAGCGATCGTACAGCGCAATGGCGATCCTCATGCCCGTTTCCTCTCCGGCTGCGGCGCCAGGAAGTGGCGCCGGTACGCTCCGGGGCTCACCCGGAGGGATCGTTGGAAGACGCGGTACAGCGTCGCGGCGGTGCCGAGGCCGACCGCGTCGGCGACCTCGTCGAGGCTCATCTCCGACCCCTCGAGGAGCCGGCGCGCCGCCTCGAGCCGGCTCTTCTCGACGTAGCTCGCGGGCGTCGCGCCGAGCTCGCGGCGGAACACGCGCGAGAAGTTGCGCGGGCTCATCGCGCAGCGCGCGGCGAGCGCCGGCACCGAGAGGTCGGCGCGCGGGTGGTCGGCGATGAAGGTCTGCAGGTCGCGCAGCGGCCGGCGCTCGGCGGCCTGCGCCGCGAGCTGCACGCTGAACTGCGACTGCCCGCCGGCGCGCTGCAGGAACAGCACGAGCCAGCGCGCGATGTCGCGCGCGACGCGCGGTCCGTGATCGTCGGCGACGAGCGCCAGCGCGAGGTCGATGCCGGCCGCGACGCCGGCCGACGTCCAGACGTCGCCGTCGCGGATGAAGATCGGATCGGCGTCGACCGCGACGCGCGGGTAGCGCTCGGCGAGGTTCCCGGCGGCGGCCCAGTGCGTGGTGGCGCGCTTGCCGTCGAGGAGCCCCGCCTCCGCGAGCAGGAATGCGCCGCTGCACACCGACGCGACGCGACGGCACGAGCGCGCGCGGCGCTTCACCCACGCGACCAGCTCGCGGTCGTGGAGCGCCGCGTAGACCCCGACGCCGCCCGCGACGATCAGCGTGTCGATCGGGCCCCGCACCTCGGCGAGCACGCGGCGCGGCAACAGGGCCACGCTCGACGACGTGCGCAGCGGACCGCGCTGGCGCGCGACCAGCTCGACGTCGTAGCGCCCGGCCTGGAGGCGCTCGGCGGTCGAGAACACCTCGGCCGGGCCGATCGCGTCGAGGGTCTGCACGTCCGGGTAGCCGACGATGACGATCTTGCGCGTCGTGCTCGCCATGGTCGCGAGCTTGCCCGGACCGCCGTGCGTCCGCAACGACAGTGACATTGCAGTTTCGGCCATGGGGCGGGATCGCGTCCCGCACGCCGATTCGGGCTCGACCGCCGCCACGACGTTGCGATAGCGAGAGGGCTCGCATGAGGGGAGCTGATCGCCGGATGTCGCATCGGGTCGGGAGGCACGGCGCCGTCGCGCGCGCGGCGTCGCGTGCCCTCGCCGCGCTGGTCGTCGCGAGCGTGCTCGCCGCCGCCTGCAGCGACGCTCCGCAGGGCGACCTCGCGACGTCGGCCGACGTCTGCGCGAGCGCGCCGGTGCGCGGCGCCGGCTTCGACGTCTACGGCGGCTGGAAGGGCATCGCGCTTCCGCCCACGGGACGGTTTCGCGTCGCGCAGGTGGACGGCGTCTGGTGGCTCGTCACGCCCGAGGGCCACGGCATGTTCACCAACGGCGTCACCGGCATCGACCCCGAGGGCGACGTGACCGCGGCCGGCGCGGACCCCTACCGCGACAACATCCTCGCGCGCTACGGCAGCGTCGAGGCGTGGGCCGCGTCGACCCTGCAGCGCATGTGCGACCTCGGCGTCGCGACGCTGGCCGGCTGGACCAACTCGGCGATCTACCTGTTCGCCGGCAAGCGCGCCTACCCGGTGTCGCTCGCCTTCTACGACACCGCGCCGGAGGTGCCGGGCTGGCCGGTCGGTCTCACCGGCGAGCACCTGCGCGACGTGTTCGACCCGTCCTGGCCGGACGCGGCGCGGCGCTACGCGCACGCGAGCCAGCCGCTCGCCGGCTGCGCGGCGGACGCGTGGTGCTACGGCGCGTTCGTCGACAACGAGCTGCCGTGGGGTGCCACCACGCTGTCGGTCGGCACGCACCTCGACGCGTATCTCTCGGAGCCCGCGGGCTCGCCCGGCAAGCTCGCCGTGCAGCGGTTCTTCGCCGAGCGCTACGGCGGCGACGTCGCGGCGTTCGCCGCCGCGTGGAACCTCGACCTCGGCTCGTTCGACGATCTGCAGCAGCTCACGCGCGCGACCGCGTGCCCGCTCGTCGAGCCGCTCGGCGAGGACACCTGCCTCAAGGCCGAACCGGCGACGGTGCGCGCCGACCGCATGGCCTTCGAGGCGGTGGTCGCGGAGCGCTACGCGGCGGTGATGAGTGCCGCGCTCCGCGAGGCGGCGCCCGACGTGCTGAACCTCGGCGTGCGCTTCTTCTCGATCTACACGCACCCGGACGTGGTGCGCGCGGTCGCGCCGTACGTCGACGTGATGTCGGTCAACGACTACGACTACGGCGCGGTCGAGCGGCCCGCGCTCACCAACCTCTCGGGCGGTCCCGAGTTCGGCTACCTCTTCGCCAGCGACGCCTTCACCGACCTCGCGACGCTCTACCAGCTCTCCGGCAAGCCGGTGCTGATCGGCGAGTGGTTCTATCGCGTGCACCGCACCGACGGCGCGAGCGGCGCGCTGCCACCGCTCTTCCCGCAGGTCGAGACGCACGAGGAGCAGGGTGCCGCGTACCGCGCGTACGCCGAGCGCGTGATCGCGCTGCCGTACGTGATCGGCCACCACTGGTTCCAGTGGATGGACCAGCCGTTCGAGGGTCGCGCCGCGGGCGGCGAGAACCAGTGGATCGGCGTCGTCGACATCCACGACGACCTGCGCGTGCCGCTCGCCGACGCGATGCGCGAGGTGAACGGCGCGCTGATCGAGCGCCGTGCCGAGCTCGCCGAGCCGGCACGCTGAGCCCGACGCGGCGCCGCGGCGGCGTGGGCTTCAGCCGTTGGCGCCGTCGCAGGTCGCGAGCGTGCCGCCGTCGTAGCCGTGCCGGAACGAGCTCGCGCGCTGGCGCGCCGAGCCGTGCGTGAACGAGTCCGGCACGACGTAGCCCTGCGTCTGCTTCTGGATCCGGTCGTCGCCGACCGCGGCCGCGGCGTTCAGCGCCTCCTCGAGGTCGCCGCTCTCGAGGACGTGCTTCTCGCGCTCGGTGCGGCGCGCCCAGACGCCGGCGAGGCAGTCCGCCTGCAGCTCGAGACCGACCGAGAGCCGGTTCGCGACGGCGCTCCCGGCGCGCCGCTCTTCCGCCTGCACGGCGCCCGAGACGCCGAGCAGGTTCTGCACGTGGTGTCCGACCTCGTGCGCGATCACGTACGCCTGCGCGAAGTCGCCCGGCGCGCCGAAGCGGCTCTTGAGCTCGTCGTAGAAGTCGAGGTCGATGTACACCTTCTGGTCGACCGGGCAGTAGAACGGTCCGACCGCGGCCTGCGCGAAGCCGCAGCCCGAGTCGATCGCGCCCGAGAACAGCACGAGGTGCGGCTCCTGGTAGTCGCGTCCGATCTCGTGGCGGAACACGCCGTGCCAGACGTCCTCGGTGTCGGCGAGAACCACCGCGACGAACTCGCGGCGCTCGCGGTCGGTCGCCGACTCGCGGTAGGGCGCGCCGCCGGTGCTCGTCACGGTGCCGGCGTCCTGCTGCGCGACGATCTGTCCGAGCAGGTCGAGGGGGTTCTGCCCGGTGAGGAGGGCGAGCACGACGATCAGCACGAGGCCCGTCCCGCCGATGCCGACGACGCCGCCGCGCGACACGCGCCGGCCGCGCATGTCCTCGACGTTGTCGCTCTCCCTGCGGCCGCGCCATTGCATCGCGCTACCGGCCTCAGCCCGAGCGGGACGCGACGGTGCCCTGCGGTACCGGGGTCGGGATCACGGTCAGCGGGATGTCGGGCGCCGGCCCCCACGCGACCGCGGCCTTCGAGAAGCCCTGCGCGATCGCCGTCGTCAGCGCGAGCTCGACGATCTCGGCGGGCGAGAACGTCGCCCGGAGCTCCGCCGCAAGAGCGGCGTCGACCGCGCCGGGCTCCGGACCGATCAGCACGTCGACGAAGCGAAGTGCGAGCTTGAAGCGATCCGGCAGCGCGCTCGCGGCGTGGTCGTCGCGAATCTGCTCGACCAGCTCCTCGTCGAGGCCCGCGGCGCGCGCGCCGGCGAAGCGCAGGTTGCGGCAGATGCCGCATCCCGTGACCCGCGCGTTGCGGAGCCGCGCGACCTCCTTCGTGGGCTGATCGAGCACGCCTTCGGTCCACAGCGTGCCGTAGAAGCGGTTGAACGCGGCGAACAGCTCGGGCCGGTGCTCGAGGAACGTGGCCTTGCCGGGCGGCGGCGCGATGCGCATCGCTCAGCCCCGCGCCGGAGCACGCGTCAAGCCGAGCGCGAGCTCGAGACGCAGCGTCGCCTCGACCAGCGCGAGGCCCATCGTGAACGCGGCGCAGCCGGTCTCGCCGATCGCCGCGCGGAGCGCCGCGCACTCCTCGTCGCGCATCGCACCGGGGTCGAGGAGCCACTGCTCCGCGAAGGCGAGCGCCGCGCGCTCGCGCGCCGCGAAGAGCGGCGACGTCGGCCAGCGCGGAAGATCCGCGACGCGCGCGTCGTCGAGCCCCGCGCGCAGCGCCGCCGGGTGGCGCGCGAGCGCAGCGGCGTCGAGCCCGAGGAGCTGCGCCATGCGGAGCCGGCAGAGCTCGAGCAGGAGCGGATCGCCGGCCGGGTCGCTCCACACCCGCTCGCGGTAGGCGAGGAGCGCCGGTGCGGCGGGCGTGAGCGAGAGCAGCTCGTCGAGCGTCGTCGCGTCCTCGTTGACCCAGCTTGCCGGCATGGTGGCTCCGTCCGCCAGATACGCCGGAGGCGAAACGGCACGCAAGCGGG
>JBLMXA010000204.1:0-3045 GCA_050257515.1 Acidobacteriota bacterium
CGCTGCTCGTCCGCGTCGGCGACGCGCACCGCAAGACGGCCGACCTCGCCGGCGCGCTCTCCTGGTACGGGCGCGCCGCCAAGCTCGCGCCGGAGTCGAGCCTGCCGGGCTTCGCGATCGCGCAGGCGCAGCTCGATGCCGGCAAGCTCGGCGACGCGATCCGCACGTACACGAACCTCCAGAAGTACACGGCCGACCTGCCGGCCGCCGAGCAGGCGCTCGGCGCGATCGCGATCCTGCAGGGCCGCGCCGACGACGCGGCATGGTACCTGCGGCGCGCCGCGCGCGAGGCACCGCGCAGCCTCGAGACGCGCCAGGCGCTGATCGCCGCCGAGCTGATGCGCAAGGACGGCGCCGCGGCGCTCGCGCAGCTCGAGCCGGCGCTCGCCGCCTGGCCGAACGACGCCGCGCTCCACTACTTCGCCGGCCTCGCCAAGCAGCTCGGAACCGACGCGGCCGGCGCGCGCGACGAGCTCGCGAAGGCGCTCGAGCTCGAGCCCGGCCTGCAGGCCGCGCGCTCGGCGCTCGCCGTGCTCGATGCCGGCGGTAGCGCGAACGTCGAGTGGAAGCCGACGGTCGTGCGGCCGTGGGGCGATGGCGAGGCGCTGCAGCTCGCGCTCGATCGCTACACGGTGATCGCGACCGCGATGGCGAGCGTGCGCGTCGCGTTCCAGTCGCACTTCCTGTCGCTGCTCGGCGCGGTCGGCTCGGGCCCGCTCGCGCGGCCCAGGCCGCACGGCTGCCCGCTCGGCGAGCTCGCGCCCTCGTGGGCCGCCGCGCAGCGCGCGCTCGCCGCCTACGAGCGGCTCGGCGTCCAGCTCGAGGCCGAGTACCGCTACCTCGTCCGCCACGACGACGCGGGCCTGACCGCCGGCCTGCTGCCGAACGCGCGCGGCGCGCTCGCGAACGCCAAGCAGAGCTTCAAGCTCGCGCTCGCCGACGCGTCCGAGCTGCGCGCCGAGTGGACGCGCGGGCTCGCTCCCGAGCTGCACGCCGCCGGCTGCACCGACGCGCTGCTCGCCGCCGCGGTCGCGCACCCGCAGGACTACCACGTCATCGAGGAGGACAAGCCCGAGCCGCTGCCGACGCAGGCGCCGCCGCGCGCGAAGCCGCGCTCGACGTTCTTCGTCGACAACAACCAGTGCGGCGATCCGGTCGAGGTGTGGGTCGACGGCGAGCTCGTCGGCCAGGTCGCGCCCGGCCGGCGCAGCGCGCTCGTCGCCGACGGCGGCGAGCACACGCTGTGCTTGATCGGCCCGGGAGCCGCGCAGTGCGGCGATCGCGGCACCGTGCGGCAGGTGTATCTGCACGATGGCTGGAGCGTGACGATGCACTGCGTGAAGTGATCCGCCCTTCCGACTTCCCTGTTCCCGGTTGCGTATTCCCTATTGAGCGGACCGGTTGGCTTCATAGGGAATACGCAACAGAGAACCGAGAAGTCAGAATGCTCGGATCGAGCACGAGCGACCTCCTGGTTGCCGCAAACCGAGCCCCCGGGCAGCGACTGCATCCTCAGCCATGCGATCGTTGGCACGAGCATGGGCTGCACGGATCACGTGCGCATCGAGGCTACGCGGCAGTAACGGGCTATGCTGGTTTCGTGCACTTGCCCCAGCTCGCGTTCGCGTCGCCGCGGCTCTTGCCGAAGCCGGAGAAGCTCGCGGGGCGCGTCGTCGTGCTCGACATCGCGTTCGCGGCCACCGTCGGCTCGAGCGTGTCGTTCGAGCTGACGACGAAGCCGTTCATCGACGCGCTCGGCGACCGGCTCGCGGCGTGGGTCGATCACCACGATCACGAGCGGCACGGCGAGTTCCGCCGCGATCCGCGGTTCGTGCTCGCGACGAAGGCCGAGCACGGCGCGTGCCCCGAGATGGTCACGCCCGAGCTGGTGCGCCAGACCGGACCGATCGACTCGATCGCGACCCACGTCGATCTCGACGGCCTCTACGCCGCCGCGAAGTGGATCCTCGGCGGCGTCGAGCCGTACGCGGGCGCCGACGACGACGCGCGCGCGGTCGACACGCGCGTCGGCACGCCCGGCGCGATCGCGACGAGGATCGATCGCGCGCTGCGCGCGAAGTTCCGCGACGACCAGCTCAAGCGCGCGGTCGTCCAGTTCCTCGTCGGTGGCATGAAGCCCGGCGTCCACGACGACGTGATCGGCGAGGCCGCGTCCGAGTTCGAGCGGCGCGACGCGAAGACCCGCGAGCTCGCGGGACGGTTCACGATCCGCGGGCGCGTCGCCGTCGTCGACACCGCGGGGCTTGCCGGTCAGTTCGACAAGACCGACCTGCTGCTCGCGGGGCAGGCGCGCGCGCCGGTCGCGATCGTGCGCGACTCGGGGATGCTGACGATCGCCGCGGCGTTCGACTCCGGCTGGGACTTCGTGCAGCTGTTCGAGCTCGGCGGCGGCATGCCGACGCGGGTGACGATTCCGGAGCAGAAGCTCGACGCGGTGATCGCGAAGATCAACGAAGCTCCCGAGCCGACGCCTCGCTGATCCGTGCCACTGTCCGCTTGCCACGAGCGGGCGTGTCCGCTATAACGGCGGCCAGGAACACTATCACGGAGGCAGTCATGGCACTTCAGCTGGGCGACGAAGCACCCGATTTCACGGCCGACACGACGGACGGCAAGATCCAGTTCCACCAGTGGCTGGGCGGTAGCTGGGGCGTGCTGTTCTCGCACCCGAAGGACTTCACCCCGGTCTGCACGACCGAGCTCGGCCGCGTCGCGGCGCTCAAGCCCGAGTTCGACAAGCGCGGCGTCAAGGTGATCGGCCTGTCGGTCGATCCGCTCGGCTCGCACACCGAGTGGAGCAAGGACATCAAGGACGTCACCGGCACCGCGCCGAACTTCCCGCTGATCGCCGACAGCGACAAGAAGGTCGCGAGCCTCTACGGCATGATCCATCCCAAGGCGAACGACACGCTGACCGTGCGGTCGGTGTTCGTGATCGGCCCCGACAAGAAGATCAAGCTGACGCTGACGTACCCGGCGTCGACCGGCCGCAACTTCGACGAGCTGCTCCGCGTGATCGACTCG
>JBLMXA010000205.1:0-9406 GCA_050257515.1 Acidobacteriota bacterium
CGAGGACGTCGACATCGTCGCGATCAACGCGACGCCGGTGATCGCGAACGACTCGGTGTTCGTCGTCACCGGCGCCGACCAGGTGCTCGCGCTCGATCTGCAGACCGGCTCCGTGCGCTGGCGCGCCCAGCTCGACGCCGCGGGGTTCGCGTGGGGCAACGCGACCATCGGCACGCCCGCGTACGCGCACGGCATCCTGCTCGTGCCGACGCTGTACCGCGACGTCGTCGCGCTCGACGCGACGACCGGGGTCGAGCTGTGGCGGCAAGCGGCGACCCCCGGCCCGCTGCGCGCGACGCACTACCGGGGCGCGCACGAGGCGGGCTTCGAGGCCTCGCCGGTGATCACCGGCGGGATCGCGTGGACCGCGGACACCTCCGGCGAGCTCGTCGCGCGCGACCTGCGCACCGGCGACCTGTTGTGGAGCACCGAGCTCGGCGTGCCCGTGCTCGCCGGGCTCGCGACCAGCGGTGACTACCTCGTCGTCGCGTCGTACGACGGCACCGTGCGCGCGCTCGCGCCGGGCGCGCCGCGCGAGGTCGACGCGCAGGCCGCGACCTGCAGCGAGCCGGCGGCACCGGCGAGTGGCGGCGGCTGCTGCGACTCCGGCGGCGGAGCTAGCGGGCTGCTGCTGGTGGTCGTCTGGGCCACGCTGCGGCGGCGAGCATGATCGCGAGCGCGAGCGCGTAGCCGATCACGAGCGACGGCCAGCCCGCGGGCGAGAACCGCCACGCGATCGTGTGGTGCCCGGCGTCGACCCACACCGCGCGCAACAGGTAGTTCGCGCGCACCGGCGTCGCGTCGCGCCCGTCGACGGTGACGCGCCAGCCGGGGAACATGATCTCGTTGAGCACGACGAGCCCCGGCGCCGGCGCGTCGATCGCGACGTCGATCGCGTCGGGCTCGTAGCGCACCAGCGCGCCCTCGCGCGTGTCGGCGACGGGGTGCTCGAGCGGCGGCAGCGACGCCGCGTCGGCGGGCTCGACGACGGCGTGCCGCCGCACGCCATCGGGATCCTCGGCCGCGCGTACCGCCTCGAGCACGTGATCGTTCGCGATCGTCACCGCGCCGTACCAGGCGACGAGCGGCGCCGGGTGCTTCGCCTCCCACAGATCGCCGCCGCGAGGCTCGAACGCGCGATTCGGCACCGGCACGTAGCGCGAGTCGTAGCCGTAGCGGAAGTGCGGGCGCGACAGCACCCACCGCACGTTGAAGTCGGTGACGATCGCGGCGTCGTGGTGCCTCGCGAAGTCGAGCACGTCGGTGTAGCGGTGCAGGCTCAGCGGATCGATCGCGGGGTAGCCGCGGAAGTCGCGGATGCCGAGCCGCGCGCCGGCGCGCTCTCCGAGCACGTACTCGTCGTGCACGCGCCAGCGGTCGCGCACGCCGGGCATGCGCGCGACGATCTCGTCGTCGTGGTCGTGGAGCTGGCGCGGCTCGGCGGCGACCGGCGCGCCCGGCTCGACGAACGTGAACGCGGGCGCGTCGAACAACGCGAACATCGCGAGCGCGGCGAGCGCGCCCTCCGCCCACGGCCGCGGCGCGCGCACCGCGGCGACGGCGAGCCCGGCCGCGCCGGCGGCGGCGACGATCGACCACCAGGCGGCGCGATCCTTCGGGCCGGCGGGCGCGCCGTACGCGACGACCATCGCGATCGCGAACGCGACCGCGACCGCCGCGCACGCGTACACGCGCCGCCGCAGCGCCGGCTCGGCCCACGCCGCCTCGAGTGCCGCGACGCCATAGCCCGCGCCCGCCGCGATCGCCCACGCGCTGACGAGCTTGTAGCGGCCCGGCACGCGCAGGATCGCGAAGCCCGGCACGTGAGCGACGAGGAACGGCAGCACCGGCGTGGTCGCGCCGCCGGCGAGCACGACGCCGGCGGCCGCCACGCACGCCCACACGATCGCCGCGCCGCGATCGAAGCGCGGGCGCACGACGAGCGCGCACGCGGCGAGCAGCACGACCGCCGCGCCCATGTACATCTCGAACAGCCCGGCGCCGCGCACGAACACGCCGCGCGCCGCGGGCCACTCCGGCAGCGACAGCGCGAGCGCGAAGTCGCGGCCGGTCGCGAACCGATCGCGCGAGCCGAGCGCGACGAGCTCGCGCGACGGCAGGATCGCGAGCGCGAGCACGAGCGCGATCACGCCCGCCGCCGCCCCGGCGCAGATCGCGAGCGCGCGCAGGTCCCGCCGCTCGCGCACGTAGGGCACCGTGCGCCACACCGCGTACGGCGCGATCAGCATCAGCGCGTAGAACAGCCCCGGCGGCGACGATGCCGTGCACGGCAACGTCAGCGCCGCGGCCACCGCGACGCCGCGCCGCCAGCTCGGCTGCGCGCCCCGGGTCACCGATCCGTCGGGGCCGGGCTGCCGGGCCCCGACGGCAAAGTCGACGGCGATCCACACCAGCGGCACCCACACGAGCGGCCACAGGATGATCGACGCCTTGTGCGTGAGCATCGGCGCGCACGCGACGAGCCCGAGCCCGCCGGTCATGGCCGACCGCAAGGACAGCCGGCGCGAGCGCAAGAACGCGTGCATGCAGGTCGCCGCGGCGACGTGGTGCGCGAGCACCTTGATCTGCACGAGCCACCACGACGAGCCGAACACCGCGCCCCACGCCGCGAACGGCCAGTTGAACGGGTAGTAGCGGTCGATCTGCGGATCGCAGAACACCGGGTAGCCGCCCTTGTCGTACGGGTTCCACAGCGAGAACCGCCCCGCGCGCAGCTCGCGCGCGAAGTAGTCGAGGTCGGGCCCGTACGAGTCGATCGTGTCCCAGCCGAGGCCGGTCGCCTGGCCGTGGTGGTGCCACAGCCCGCGGTAGATCCACGCGACCGCGAGCGCGTAGAACACCGGCACCCACCAGTTGCGGCGGATCACCGTGCGAATCTAGCGTCGCCGGCGCCGCAGCGCGAGCAAAGCGAGCGCGATCGGCCACCAGGCGCCGGGCCGCCCCGTGCTGCACGCGTAGTACGTCTCGCGATCCTTGCCCGCGCCGGTGTCGATGCCCGCGTTGCCGTCGAGCGGTACGCTCGTCGAGCCGCTGTCGTAGGTGATCACGAGCGTCGCGTTCTTGACGCCGGGCGAGTGCGGCGACATCACGAGCGCGAACATCTCGGAGTCGTGGATCTGCAGGGTCTTCGTCGGATCGGTCGGCAGCGCGATCGCGAACTCGCTCGCGTCGGGGCCGATGATCGTCGCCGCCTGGACGTCGATCGGGCCGCTGCCGCAGTTCGACAGCACGACCGTCTGCCCCGACGAGGTCGTGTCCACCGGTGTCGGCGGGAAGTCGAGCGCGGCCGGCGTCGGCGACACGCCGGCGGGGAGACCCTGCGCCATCAGCGAGATCGGGAACATCGGCTTTCCCGGGATGTCGGTCGTGATCGTCAGCGAGCCCGCGTACGCCATCGCCGCCGGCGCGGTGATCGCGACGTCGAACGCGAAGTCGGTGCCCTGGTGGTTACCGGCGACCGAGTACGGCAGTGTCTCGCCGGCCGCCATCGTGCGCGTGAACGGCATCTGCGGCATCGACACGTCCGTCACCTGGAACGCGCCGACGTCGCTCGCGTACGCGGTCACGTGCTGCGTCGCCTGCTGGCCGACGCACAGCGGCCCGAAGTCGATCGAGCCAGCCGACACCGCGATCGCCGTCGGATCCGCCTCGCCGAACACGGTCGCGAGGTACTGCTTGCCGCTGTCGTAGTTGACGATCAGCGTGCCGAGGTAGCCGTTGGTGCCGACCGGCGTGGTCGGCGCGTACCTGAGGACGATGTGCTTCGGCGGGCCGGCGTTGCTGATCAGGCCGGTGTCGGCCGACATGATCGTGAGGTCCGGTGTCGCGTCGGCGCTCAGCGTCGGCGTCATCAGGTTCGCCGCCGTCGCGCTCGAGTTCGTCACCGCGATCGAGAGCGTCTTGGCGGGGTCGCCGACGCGCATGACCGGGAACTTCGCAGGGTTCGGCGACGTCGACAGCGTCGAGTCGGTGCCCGTGCACGTCATGTTGACGGTCAGCGTCGGCGAGTTCGTCGCGTTGCTCGCGATCGTCAGCTTGCCGGTGTACGCGGTCGTCGTGCCCGGCGTGCACGTCAGCGTGTACGACTCGCTGAAGCCGGCGTCGAGCGTGTGCGGGCCGGTCGAGCCGGTGTTGGTCGGCGCGTACGCGAACACGCCGCCGGCGTCGCTCAGCGTGACCGAGCTGATCGACAGCGGCTGCGAGCCCTTGTTGCTGACCGTGATCGTGCCGTCGGTGCTCGTCGTGGCGACCTTGACGTAGCCGAACGGCAGCGGGTTCGGGCTCGCGTCGATCAGGTACTGCGGCGCGACCGCGGTGCCGGTCATCGTGATCGGCTGGTCGACGCCGTCGACGCTGATGTGGATCGTCGCGCTGCGCGTGCCGGCGGTGCCCGTCGGCGAGAACGTGACCTGGAACCCCCAGTTGCTGCTCGTGCAGCCCGACGTCGCGCTGCCGCTCGCGGTGCCGGTGCCGCTGCCGCTGCTGCAGCTCTGATCGACGACCGCCGGCGGCGGCCCCTGCGGGAACGACACGACGAACTCCGACGAGCTCGACGTCACCGAGTCGATCGTGTCGGAGACCGTCAGCGTGCCGGCCGGCGAGATCGTGACGTCCGCCGGCGCGGAGCTGGAGTTGATCTGCACGCTGCCGAAGTCGTTGTTGCTGCCGAGGCTGGTCGTGATGACCACCGACTCCTGCTCGGTCTCGCCGAGCTTCAGCGACGAGCACGCCGCGAACACGGCGACGCCGACGACGACGCTCGCCCCGACCGCGCGAGGAACTGCGGGCACGCTCCGAGGATAACACTCACTGCACGCCGGCGCGCGCGGTCGAGATGCCGAGGAAGAACGTCGCGCGCGTGTCGATGATGGGGCCCGTGATGCGCGACGCGTGGTGGCGGGCGATCAGCCACCGACCGTGCATGCGGACAGCCGTTTGCACTCCACGTGCCGGGCGCTGCGCGAGTCGTGTCCGGCGCTTGCGAGCACATGGCAGGTGTAGTTGCCGCTCGTACGAGCCACGGACGCCGCCACGCCTCGTGTCATCAGATATGATCTCCCGCGGTGGGAACGGCCGCAGGTCCAGGTCGGCTCGAGGCAACGCGTCTCGGCTCGTACGAGATCCTGCGCAAGATCGCGCGCGGTGGCATGGCCGAGCTGCTGCTCGCGCGCACGCGCGGGCCCGAGGGCTTCGAGAAGCTCGTCGTGCTGAAGAAGATCTTGCCGCACCACGCCGAGAACCCGAGGTTCGTGCGGCTGTTCCTCGACGAGGCCAAGCTCGCCGCGACGCTCGATCACCCGAACATCGCCCACGTCTACGACATGGGGACCGTCGACGGGAACTACTTCTTCGCGATGGAGTACGTCCACGGCCAGGACGTGCGCGCGACGATGCGCCGCACGACGCGGCTCGGCAAGCACTTCCCGATCGATCACGCGGTCCAGATCGCGCACAACGTCGCCGCGGCGCTGCACTACGCGCACGAGCGGCGGCGCGCGGACGGCGCGCTGCTCGACATCGTCCACCGCGATGTGTCGCCGTCGAACATCCTGATCTCGTACGACGGCGCGACGAAGCTCGTCGACTTCGGCGTCGCGAAGGCGGCGACGAGCTCGGTCAAGACGCGCACGGGTACGCTGAAGGGCAAGATCTCGTACATGTCGCCCGAGCAAGCGAAGGGCGCGCCGATCGATCGCCGCAGCGACATCTTCTCGCTCGGGATCGTGCTGTGGGAGCTGGTGACGGCGCAGCGGCTGTTCAAGTCCGACAACGACCTCGCGACGATCCAGATGATCATCAACTCCAAGCCGCAGCCGCCGTCGCAGCTGCGCGCCGAGTGCCCGTCCGAGCTCGAGCGCATCATCATGCGCGCGCTGTCGCCGGAGCTCGCGACCCGCTATCAGACCGCCGAGGAGATGCAGCTCGATCTCGAGGAGCTCGCGCGCGAGGCCAAGCTCAAGCAGTCGACGGTCGCGCTGCGCGCGCACATGCAGGTGCTGTTCGACGCCGAGATCAAGGCGTGGATCGAGGCGCAGGCGTCCGGCATCACGCTGACCGATCACGTGATCGGAGCGACGACCAGCGACATGACGACGCCGGTCAGCGAGAGCGAGCTCGAGTACCTCGAGGAAGATGAAGACGAGGACGAGGACTCGACGGTCGAGCCACCGACCGCCTTGCGTTCCGAGCACGGCGTCCTCGACGCGCCGACGCAGCAGATGCCGCCGGCCCCGCTGATGCCGCCACCGCCGCCGGTGGTGATCGGCCGCGTCGATCACACGCCGATGCCGCGCGTGCCGGCCCTCACGCCCGCCGGAGCGTTCCCGGTCGCGCCTCGCGAGTGGAGGCCGGCCGGGACCGATCCGCCGACCGCCGAGGTCCAGCTGCTCGGCAGGCACCGGCAGCGCATCGCGATCGCCGCGGTGATCGCGTTCGCCGCGATCGTGATCGCCGCGCTCCTGCTCGCGCCGGGTCCGTGACTCAGAACGTGAAGATCGCCGCGCCCCAGGTGTAGCCGCTGCCGAACACGCACGACAGGATCCGATCGCCGCGCTTCACCTTGCCCTGCTGGCGCCAGTGGTCGATCGTGAGCGGCACCGTCGCCGCGGTCGTGTTGCCGTAGAACTCGATCGTGTTGAGGATCTTGTCCGCCGGGATCTTCGCGACCTCGGCGACCTTCTCGTTGATGCGCAGGTTCGCCTGGTGCGGCACGAACCACTGGATGTCGTCCCACGTCAGGCCGGTCTTCGCGAGCGCGGCGTTCGTCGACATCACCATGCCGCGCACCGCGTTCAGGAACACGCGCTTGCCGTCCATCTTCGGATACATGATCGCGTTGTGCTCGCGATCGCGCGGGTCGTAGTCGAGGTACGGCATGCGCTTGATCTCGAAGATCTTGAGCTCGAGGTCCTGCGCGCCGGTGCCGTCGGCGTGCACCGACGTGTACATCACGCCCCCGCGCGGATCGTCGGTCTCCATCGGACCGAGCACCATCGCGCCCGCGCCGTCGCCGAACAGCACCATCACGTCGCGGCCGCGGGTCGTGAAGTCGAGCGCGTGGCTGTGCAGCTCGGCGCCGACGAGCAGCACGCGCTTGTACGTGCCGGTCTTGATGAACGCGTCGGCCATCTGCAGGCCGTAGACGAACGCCGAGCACTGCTGGCGGATGTCGAAGCACGCGCAGCTGGTCTTCTCGGCGATGCCGAGCTTCTTCTGCAGGAACACGGCGCTGCCCGGGAAGTGCTGATCGGGTGACAGCGTGCCGAAGATGATGCAGTCGATCTCGGTCGGCTCGATGCCGGCATCGGCGATCGCGCGGCGCGCCGCCTGCAGCGCGAGATCGCTCGTCGACGTCGAGCCATCGTTCGGCACGAACCGGCGCTCCTTGATCCCGGTGCGCTGCTGGATCCACGCGTCGTTCGTCTCGGTCTGCTGCGTGTCGCGCCGGACGTGATGATCGTCGAGGAACGGCAGCTCGTCGTTGGTGACCACGCGCTCGGGCACGTAGCTGCCCAGGCCCATGATCTTCGTGCGGAGCATGGACGTGAGATATCACATTGCGGCAGGGTACAAACTACATGCGTGTTTCCCGTATCGCCGTCGTGCTCGTCATCGCCGGCGCGGCGATGGCGGCGGGCCGGCGCGACGCGCCCGTCTCGCACGATCCGCACGCGCTGCCCGGCTGGCCGCTCTACGAGCGCTACTGCGCGACGTGCCACGGGGACCGCGGCGACGGCAAGGGCCCCGCATCACCCTACACGTGGGGCCGGCCGCGGGCGTTCGCGAGCGGCAACTACGAGTGGCGATCGACCGCGATCGGCCAGCCGCCGAGCGACGACGACCTCAAGCTCGCGATCACGTACGGTGCGCGCGGCACGTCGATGCCGGCGTTCGGCGAGGTGCTGCCGCCCGCCGACATCGCCCAGCTCGTCGAGGTCGTCAAGGCGTTCGCGCCTGCAACTTTCTCGCATGCCGGCGCTCCCGTCGCGCTCGGCCCCGCGCGCCCCGCCGATGCCGCGCGCGGCGCGTACCTGTGGACGCAGCTCGCCTGCGACAAGTGCCACGGTGCGCGCGGCGAGGGCGACGGCCCGGCGGCGAAGGCGATGGACGAGCCGCCGTACGATCTCGTGCGCGAGCCGCTGCGCCGCCCGCGCGCCGCCGACGATCTTCAGGCACGCCGGCGCGCCGCCGCGCTCAGCGTCGCGACCGGCCTCGCGGGCACCGCGATGCCCGGCTACGCGGGCCAGATCGCCGACGCCGACGTGTGGGCGCTCGCCGATCAGGTCGTCGCGCTCTACACCAAGCCCGCGCCGCGCCCGCTCGGCGCGATCGATGGCAACGAGATCGCCGCCGATCGCAGGACGCCAATTCCGCTCGGCGCGCCGGTACCGCCGCAGGGCGCACCTCCCGCGAGCCTCGCGCCGGCCGAGGCGTCGCTGTACGCGCGCCAGTGCGGCCGCTGTCACGCGAAGCAGCTGCGCGAGTGGCAGCTCTCGCTCCACGCGCAGGCGACCGCGGTCGGATTTCCGGCGCGCGCGCACGGGCTCGGCTCCGACGAGGCGCAGAGCTGCGCGCGCTGTCACGCCCCGCTCGCCGAGCAGGCGAGCGACGACGCGCTGCACGCCGAGGGCGTGACGTGCGCCGGGTGTCACCTGCGCGGCTGGGCGCGCCACGGCCCGCCGCGCGTCGCGTCCTCGCTCGAGCCGGTCGCGAGCTACCCGCGCGTCGAGGACGCGACGTACGAGCGCGCCGATGCGTGCGCGCCCTGCCACCAGCTGCCGCCGCGCACCGCGGTCGACGGCAAGCCGCTGCTCAACACCTACAAGGAGTGGCTCGAGGGCCCGTACATGCGGCGCGGCATCCAGTGCCAGCACTGCCACATGTCCAACCGCGAGCACCAGTGGCTCGGCGTGCACGATCGCGAGACGTTCCGCCAGGCGATCCGGCTGACCGCGAGCGCGCGGCGCAGCGGCGGCAAGGTCGAGGTCACCGCCGAGCTCGCGAACGTCGGCGCCGGCCACATGCTGCCGACGACGACGACGCCCGCGGTGTGGCTGCGCGTCGAGCTGTTCGACGCGCGCGGCGTCGCGATCGCCGGCGCGCGCTACGAGCAGCGGATCGGCCGCGACGTCGACTTCGACGGCAAGGCGTGGCACGAGCGCGCCGACACGCGGATCCCGCCGGGCGAGTCGATCCGGATCGCACGCGCGTGGTCCGGCGGCCGGACGGCCGACACCGCGTTCGCGCGGGTCACCGTCGAGGTCCACCCCGACGACTACTACGAGCGGCTGTACGCGCAGCTGCTCGCCACCCACCTCGCCCCCGACGCGCGCAAGCTGTACGAGCAGGCCGCGGCGCGCGCGCGGCACGCATTACCTCGCCGAGC
>JBLMXA010000206.1:0-6645 GCA_050257515.1 Acidobacteriota bacterium
CGCCGTACGAATCGGTGAACAGCATCCCTTCCGCGGCGAGGCGGTCGATGTTCGGCGTGCGGTACCCCATCATGCCGCGGCTGTAGCACGACAGGTTCAACATGCCGATGTCGTCGCCCCAGATGACGAGAATGTTCGGTTTCTTCGCTTCGGCCATGGCAACTCTCCTTCACGCGCAACCGCCGCGCGGTCACGACGCCTCCTGGTGCGGCGCCCTGCGCGCCGTCCACCAGCGCGCAACGCGGTCGGCGGGTCCACGAATCAGCAGATAGGGTACGAATCCGAGCAAAAGCGCGATGACGAGCGCCTCGCCCGGGTAGAAGTGGCGCAACACGACGACTTGGTACGCGGCGTCGAGCGCGAGGCCCGCCGCGAGGACGCGCGCCGTCGCCTTGAGCCCCTCCAGGAGCCGCTCGCGCCGGTGGCCGGCATCGCTCCAGACGCTCCAGAGGTACGGCGGTCGTCCCGCGCGCGCGTCCTTCGTGCCGTCGCGCAGCGCGAGTAGCATCGCCATGAGCGGCTGCAGCACGAAGCGGAACGCGAACGGTCCGCTCGGCCGGGCGAGCAGGTCGCCGAGGAAGCGGGACAGCACGTCGTGGATTTCGATCATGCGTGTCCCGTTGCGGTCACTCGAACGCGAAGACGCGCTTCCAGTCGCGCTTCATGTCGACGACGATCCAGCCCTTCGCGGCCGCCTCGTCCAATGCCTTGCCCAGCGCGGCGAAACCCGACCCCCCGTAGGCGAATTCGCGTTCGGCGTCGGTGTGGTGGACCAGGAGCGCGAGCCGCCGCCCCGGCGCGCTCGTCGTCCACTGCAGCATTTCGAGATCGCCGTCGGAATTGCCGAACGCCGCGAGCGGCCGCCGGCCGATGTGCTTCTGGATGCCGACCGGCTTGCCGGCCTTGTTGTCGACGAGATCGACGTCGGGCAGCTTCACGAGGACCGGCTTGCCCTCCCGCATCTCGAAACGCAGCTTGCCCTGGCTGCCGATCACCTGTTCCGGCGGGACGCCGTAGACGGCCTGCGCCCAGGGACGCATGAACTCGACGCCACCACCTGAAACGATGTACGTCCTGAAGCCGTGCTCGCGCAGAAAGCGGAGAACCTCGAGCATCGGCTGGTAGGCGAGTTCGGTGTACGGCCGCTTGAAGCGGGGGTTTCGCGCCGTCGCGATCCATTCGCGCACCTGCGCTTCGAACTCGGTGGTCGTCATGCCGGCGTGCGTCGCGACCAGCAGCTTCGCCACCGCCTGCTCGCCGCCGGCGAGCGCGTGCTCGAGATCGCCTCCGAGGATCGACTTGAACGGCTCTTGCTCCTTCCATTCCGGATGCTGTGGCGCGAGCGCCTTGACGCGGTCGAGCGCAAACACCGCCTGCACCGGTAGCGGCTGTTCGGGCCAGAGCGTGCCGTCGTTGTCGAAGACCGCGATGCGCTCACCGGGTGCGACGAACGTCGGTGCGCCTACCGTCGTGACGTCGGCCACGAATCTCACGATCGCCCGCTTGGCCGGTCCGTCGTTCCACGATGCAAGGGCCTGCGCGAGCGATGGCGTTGCAGACGCCACGAGCAGGAACGCCGCGGCCAGCGCGAGGATTCGTGCCGCGAGCGACGATCGACAGTTCATCGCACGCGCCCTGTTCATGCGACACGCGAAACCGCACGGAGCGACCCCGCGCGCAGTTCCGCCGCGATCTCGTCGGCTCGTGGCCCCGCGTGCGCGAAGAAGCGCTTGAGGCCGCGACACAGATAATTGACGCCCGGCTCACCGTCCGGCGCGCGCAGCAGCCGGTTCTTGGGGCATTCGCCGAAGCAATCCCGCACGAACGCGCAGTCGCGGCAATGCGCGGGCAGCGTCTCCGACTTCGCGTAGCCGAAGCGCACCTGCGTCGGGGAGAACACCATGTCGCCGAGCGGCGTCTCGCCGTTCACGTTGCCGATGCGGTATTCCGGATAGACGTAGTGGTCGCAGGAATAGACGCTGCCGTCGTGCTCGAGCGCGATCCCCTTGCCGCACGTTCGGCTGAAGACGCACACCTGCGAGGGCAATCCGAGGTGCTGCGCGACGAGCGTCTCCGCGAAGTTGACGAGCACGTTGCCGAAGTCGACGCGCCGCCACTCGTCCCAGATGGCGCAGAGGAATTCGCCGTATTCGTCGGGGTCGACCGACCACTCCGTTACGACCGACATCGGATGGCCGGGCTTCGCGCGCGACGTGCCGACGAGCGGCAACTGCGATGCGGGCCACGTGCCGGGCGCCGTCGTCTCGAACCCGCGGGCCTGCACGATCGGGATGAACTGCAGGTACGTCGAGCCCAAATCGTTGCGCAGGAACCGATAGACGTCGAGCGGGCGCGATGCGTTGTACCGGTTGACGCAGGTGAGCGTGTTGAACGGCACGTCGAACCGCTTCAACAGCTTCGCGGCCGCGAACACCGCGTCGAACGTCGGGGCGCCGCCCTTCGTCACCCGATAGCGATCGTGCAGGTCCTTGGGCCCGTCGATGCTGAGACCGACGAGGAAACGGTGCTCCTTCAGGAATCGCGCCCACTCGTCGTCGAGCAGCGTGCCGTTGGTCTGGAGGTCGTTCTCGATCCGTTGCCCGGGCTTCGCGTACTGGCTCTGGAGCGCCACGACCTTGCGGAAGTAGTCGACGCCGAGCAGCGTCGGCTCGCCGCCCTGCCAGGAGAACACGACCTCGTCGCCGGTCACGCCCTCGATGTACTGGCGCACGAACCGCTCGAGCAAACCGTCGTGCATATGCCCGGGACCCGGGCCGCCCGGAAGCTTCTCCTTGCTGAGGTAGAAGCAATAGCTGCAATCCAGGTTGCACGCGGAGCCCGCGGGCTTCGCCATGACGTGGAAGCGCCGCGTGGCCTTGGCACCCAGCCATTGTGGAACGTGATATTTGTCGAGGGGCGGCGTTTCCACGATGGCGGAGTGCGGCGAAATGTCGCGGGCGTGGCACCTCGCCACCGCGGATCTCGCAACACCTGGTGAATTGTGTTCTCGACCGTGCGCACCGGCTTTGCGTGAGGTCAATGCGGATGCACTGCGCACGACGATGCACGCGCACGATCTCGTGCATCCGCTAGGCGCGACGCGACGCGCTCGGGTCAGGGACGCCCGAGAAAGAAGTACGCGCTGCGGTTGCCGTCGGTCGCGCGGCCGTACCCGAGGTACACCGGGCCGAGCGGGCTGTCGACGCCGAAGAAGACGGCGAGCGATTTGAGCGTGCCGGTCGGGCTGCCGGGAACGAGCGGTTCCTCCATGCGTCCCGCTTCGAGCGAGACGCCGGCGTACAGCCCCTCGAAGAAGCGCTGTTCGCGCAGTTTGTAGGTGTAGACGAATCGACCGAACGTCAGGCGCTCGCCGAGGAGCGCGCCCATCGGGTATCCCGATTGCTGCAGGAATCCGCCCCATTGCAGGAGGTCGTAGCGTGGCAAGGAACCGGACAGAGCGCCGCCGGCCTTGACCGCCGCCTGCAGTGTGTGCCGGCCGAGCGAATACGCTCCGGTCCAATCGGCGTCCCACTTGGTGTAGGCGTCCTCGCCCCCGAGCGCCTTCGTCGACGCGAACACGTGCACCGACGCCGCGCTTCCGCTACGTGGGAAGTTGGCGCTGTCGAGCTGATCGTAGACGAGCCGCAGCGTCGCGGCGCCAAGGCTTCGCGCGCCCGGCGGCTCGAGCGCGGGCGGCCCGGTGTCGAGGCGCGCGCTGAGCGATCCCACCAGGACACCCAGGCGCGCCTCGCCGTATTTCGTCATTTCCATGCCGACGTCGAGGGCCGCCTGCGCGGTGCCGAGGTTGTAGCGCGCGATGCGGTTGGAACCCTGGAACAGGTCGTACGCGCGGCGCTCGAACTCGGCGCGCGGCGCGACGAAGAAGTAGCGCCGCGTCTCGAGCGGCTGGTAGAACTCGGTCGCGATCCGCGAGGTCCGGCCCGCTTGCACGTCGGTGCGCCATTCGGCGCCGAGCGAATTGATCCATGTGCGGCGGTAGCTCGCGGCCAGGTTGAAGAACGAATTGCCCCGGAAGTCCGAACCGAGGCCCGGGCCGAAGCGCAGGTAGTTCGGGCCCCACGATTTCTCGACCGCGTCGATGTCGAGCACGCGCCGCCCGGCCTCCTCGAGGATCCGGTAGTTGACGTGCTCGAAGTCACCGGTGCCGAAGAGCCGCCGGATGTCGCGGTCGAGCGTGTCGAGGTCGAGTGGCGCGTCCGGCTTCGTCTCCAGCATCGCGATCAGCGTTTCGGCATTGACGCGATGGAGCGGTTCGAAGCGGATCTCCGCGACCGGCCTCGTGTCCGCCGGCGGCGCTTGCGCGAGCCTGTCGTGCCATGCCGCATACTCGGGCTCGGCGACGGCGAGCGCAGCCAACCGCGATGCCTGGGCGCGCGCGGCCGCCTCGCCAATGGGTACGGTCTTCGGCATGTGATCGAAATCGGTCGCGGAAAAATCGCCGAGCTCGGGCTCGATCAGCACGTCGGCCGGCGTCAGCGACGCGAGCGCCCGCTCCACGTTCTGCTTCGTCAGGATGCTCACCATCTGGCCCGTCACGCCGAGCAGCGACTTGATCTGGTCGCGCTTGGCGAGCGGCGTCCCGAGGTTGACGGCAATGATCACGTCGGCGCCCATGGCGCGCGCGACGTCGACCGGGAGGTTGTCGGTGAGCATGCCGTCGACGAGCATCCGGCCGTCCCTCTCCGCGGGCGCGATCGCGCCGGGAATCGACATGCTCGCGCGCATCACGTTGGGCAGCTCGCCTTGGGAAAATACGACGGCCTTGCCCGTCTCGAGGTCGGTTGCGACCGCGCGGAACGGCACCGGCAGCGCATCGAAACTGCGATAGCCCTGCACTTTGGACAGTCGGCGGAGGATCGTCTCGAGGCCGACGCCGGTGACGATGCCCTTGGGCAGCGTAACGTCGAGGTCGTCGCTCACGCCGACTTCGAGCGCCGACAGGATCGTGCGATCGTCGAGCTTGCGCCTGATCGCCTGGTCCTGCCGCGGCGGCTTCTCGGAAATCAGCGACCGCATCGAAACACCCTCGATCAGCCTTTCCATCTCCGATACGGTCATGCCGGTCGCATACGCGCCCCCGACGAGCGACCCCATGCTCGTGCCGGCGATGCAATCGATCGGCACGCGCATCTCCTCGAGGACCTTCAGCACGCCGATGTGCGCGGCGCCTCGGGCGCCGCCGCCGGACAGGACGAGACAGATTTTCGGCCGCGCGAGCGCCGCCGGCGCATACGAGAACGCAACGGCCGCGATCAGCGCGCAGGCGACCGCGTACGCGCGGATTCGTGGGCGTGTGCGCCGGATCACCCGCGGGTCGCCAGGCGGTTACAGTGGAAGACCGAGCGTCAGCCAGGCGTTCCAGCCCTCGGGACGATGAGCGGCATCGAACTCCCAGTAGCCCTTCAGGTTGACATAACCTTTGCCGCCGCCGACCGGAAAGAAATACCCGACCTGCGGTCCTATGCCGTTCGTGCGCGACTTGAAGTCGCCGAGCACCGCACCGGGGCCGCTGTCGCCGGAGAGCTGGCGGTAGAAGTAACCGGCGACGCCCGCGTGCAATTGCTCGGAGAAGAAGTGCGACGCCGCCCATTCGACGTGGCCGTCGACGCCGTTGCGATAGTCGGTCGCCGGGTTCTCGAAGTTGTAGGTGAGGCCGGCAACCACGGAGAATTCGCGGCGCTTGCTCGGATCGAAGTACGTATAGCCGCCGCCGGCATCGATCGACCAGTGATGCGTCGAGATGTTCGCGAGCCGATTCACGTCGTAGGCGCCGGTCGGGATGCCGATCATTCCGTACGTCATGAAGTTGTGCACGCCCCGCTGCCACTTGAGCGTTCCCGTCGGGTAGAGGTCCGTTCCGCCGGTGATCGCGTCGCTCCGGCCGAGCGCGACCTCGCGTCCGCGCGGTCCCGTCAACGTCGCGGTGGTCGATACGCGCATGCGGCCGAAGCCACCGAGCACGAGCACCGCGGCCTGACCGCCGAGGACCGGCTGCGCGAACGTGTAAGCCGGTGCGAAGAACGCGAGATCGGCGCGCGCGTCGAGGCCGGCGACGATGCTGCCGCCGACGCGGAATTCCTTCGACGCCGACGCATCGGCGGACGTGTGGTAGTAGAACGCGCCGAGCGACCATCCCGGGGCGCCGGGGACCGCGGCGAGGCTCGCAAAGAAGCCGGGCACGTACACGCTCGCGCCCCCCTCGTCCGCGGACGCCGGGCCTGCGGCAAGGGCGAGCGCGAGGGTCGTGCCGACCACGAAGCGCGCTACACCGGCCACATGGCCGCTCGACCATCGTTTCGATGGGCCTATCGCATGCGTGTTCACCGCGTCGCTCCTTCGGTGGTCTCGATCGACGCCGGTCATGATGCGATTCGGGGGGGACGCCCGCCTTGCTCCAGGTCAAACGAAGGGCCGCGCGCAATGGGTCGCGTAAGGCGCCACCCGACGACAGCCGTTGATCCCTGTCAACGCGTGGCAGCGCGCATGCGGCCAAGCTTCGTTCTATGGCCAACGTCGGCGACGTTTCGCGATCGTTATGGTTGCGCGTCGCACGCGCGGCGCGGCGCGCGCCTCCGACGCCGGCGGCCGACGTTTCGGTCGAGCGCCGCCCGCACGGCGAGACGA
>JBLMXA010000207.1:0-2867 GCA_050257515.1 Acidobacteriota bacterium
GGGCCACGAACTCGTAGACATGACTCTGCCCCGGCTGGACTGCGGCATCGAGATCCCCGGCACGCCATCCGGATCAGCCGGCACGATCAGGCCGTGCCAGGCGATCTCGCCGCCGGCCGCCGCATCGCGCACCTCCCCGACAAGGGCCTGCGCATCTCGTGGCAGAGCTACCTGCGCATCGATCACGACTTCGGCGACTTCACCGCGGGCGCGATCCGGCTGCCGGGCCCGCTCGTGCGCGACGCGATCGACGTCATCCCCGAGCTCGCCGACGCGTCGGCCGCGCTGCAGCTGATGTACGGCTACCTGCAGCTCGACGGCCTCGCCGACGACAGCCTGCGCGTGCAGCTCGGCCGCGTGCTCGGCGACGACGGCTGGGGCACCTACGCCGTCGATGGCGCGGCCACCCGCTACCAGCTGCCGGCGCCGGTCGCGGTGAGCGCGACCGCCGGCCTGCGCGTGCGCGCGAGCTCGCCGCTCGGCGTGTCGAGCTACGAGCTCGACGGCACCTCGGGCGCCGGCTGCCGCGAGTACGTCGCCGGGCCGACGCCGGGCACCGGCGCGTGGCAGCTGATCGATCGCAACCGCGACATCACGAACAGCAAGCTGTCGAGCGATTACGAGCTGTGCCCGCAGCGCGATGTCGCGCAGCCGACGGTCGCCGTCGCGATCGCGACCTCGAAGGTCCACGGGTTCGGCGCCGAGCTCGGCTACCGGCGCACCTGGAGCGACACGGTCGGCCTGCTCGGGCCGGCGCAGGGCATCGATCAACCGCCGGCGTCGATGTACCCCGACGAGTTCGGCCAGGCGCCGGCGACCGGCGTCGACGAGGAGCGCGTGTACGCGCGGGTGCACGGCGACGTCGACGCCGGCAGCGTGCACGTGTCGCCGTACGCCGACGCGCGGTTCTCGCTGCTGCATGCCGTGTTCGATCGCGCCGACGCGGGCGCACGCGTGCGCGCCGGAGATCACGTGATCGAGCCCGCGGTCGAGTACTTCTTCCCGACGTTCGACGGCGACTCGATCTTCAACGCGTTCTCGATCGAGCCGACGACCGACGTGCGGCTCGGCTACGCGTACGCGCCGCGAGGCAAGACGTGGCGCGGCACCGCCGACGCGTGGCTGCGCCACTACGGCCACGAGGACGGAGAGCCGTCGCTCGCGGGTGGTCTCGATGCAGGCGCCGAGCACGCGATCGCGAGCGGCTGGCGCGGCCGCGTCGACGGGCTGTGGGACGATGGCTGGGGCGGCCGCCGCGTCGGCGGCAGCGCCGAGGCCGCGTGGCGCAACCCGCTGCGCACGTTCTACGTGCGCGGCCGCACGATCGTGCTCGGCGTGCGCGAGGATGATCGCTCGCTCGCGCGCGACTACGTCACCAGCTCGGAGGTGGTCTCGATGACCTACCAGGTCGCCGACACGGTCGCGGTGCACGCGATCGCCGAGGCCGATTACGATGCCGTGCACGCCCTCCAGACCCGCGTGATCGGCGTGCTCGATCTCGCGTTCTTGCCGGAGCCCTAGTGAAGCGCGCCGTCATGCTCCTCGGGCGCCTCGGCGCGGCCGGCGCGCTCGCCGCTGACTCGTGGGCGCCCGGCCGGTCTCCGCCGCCGCGGCTGCCGCTGATCTTCGCCCACGCCAGGCACCTCGCGCGCGGCGCGCAGTGCGCGCAGTGCCACCCCGACGCGGCCGCGTCGCGCTCGGCGGTCGACAACCTGCTGCCGACCGAGGCGCAGTGCCGCGCGTGTCACGCGATCGAGCGCGACCAGCCGGCGAAGCAGGCGACGCCGGTCGCCGCGTGCGCCGGCTGCCACGTCGGCTTCGCACCCGACCAGACGGTCGCGCGCGTGTACCTGACGCCGACGCCGCTCAAGTTCGATCACAGCGCGCACGCGCAGACCGCGTGCGAGAGCTGCCATCCGGTGCGCGACGTCGACCTCGCGACGCAGCGCGAGCTGCCGACGATGACGTCGTGCCTGAGCTGTCATCGCGATGGCAGCGAGCAGCGCCACTGCGCGGACTGTCATCTGACGAAGCTCGGCGGGCTCGTCGAGACGAGCTTCCCGCACGGCGAGCTCGTGCCGCAGCGCTCGGGCCTCGGCGACGACCACGGTCCCGGGTTCGCGCAGCACCACGAGCAGCAGGCGCGCCAGGTCGGCGCGACGTGCAACGCGTGCCACGACCAGAGCGAGTGCGTCGCGTGCCACAAGGGCGTCGTCAAGCCGATGGACTTCCATCCCGGCAACTACTTGCTCGCGCATGCCGTCGACGCGCGGCGCGGCCGCCCCGACTGCAGCGCGTGCCACCGCTACCAGTCGTTCTGCGTCGCCTGCCACGAGCGCTCCGGGCTCGCCACGCGCGGCGACACGCAGTTCAACTCGGCCGAGCCGAATCATCTGTTCCACCCGGTCGGCTGGGCGACCACCACCGGCATCGGCCCGAACCTCCACGCGCAGGAGGCGCGCCGCAACATCTCGTCCTGCACCTCGTGCCACCGCGAGGAGGACTGCCTGAAGTGCCACAGCGCGGACTCGGGCAACATGGTCCACGCGTCACCGCACCCGCCCGGCTGGCGCGGCTCCGCGCGCTGCCGCGCGCTCGATCGCGGCAACCGCCGCATGTGCCTGCGCTGCCACGTCACCCAGGACGAGCTCGGCTGCGACTGGAAGGCTAGCCCTTGAACCGGCCGGTGCGCGTCGGCACCTCGAGCTTGCAGTTGCGCGTGCACAGATCGATCGCTTCCGCGTCGCCCACCGACATCGCCTCGCCGAGCAGCCACTTCGAGATCGCGTACGACAGCGCGTACTCGCTGCGCGTGTTCCACAGCCACACCGCCATCGAGTTACCGGTCGAGTAAGCGTGCGGGAACG
>JBLMXA010000208.1:0-4399 GCA_050257515.1 Acidobacteriota bacterium
GCTCCATCTGGTGCGTCGAGAACAGCACGGTGCGCCCGCTCGCGCGGATCTCCGCGACCACGTCGCGCAGCACCTCGGCGTTGATCGGATCGAGGCCGCTCCACGGCTCGTCGAGGATGAGCAGCTCCGGCTCGTGGAGCGCGCACGCCGCGAACTGCACCTTCTGCTGCATGCCCTTCGACAGGTCCTGCACCCTGGCCTTCGCCCACTGCGCGAGGCCGAGCCGGTCGAGCCACTTGTTGGCGCGCGCCCTGGCGTCTCCTGCCGCCAGGCCGCGCAGCTCGCCCAAGTACGCGATCATCTCGACGACGCGCATCTTCGGGTACAGGCCGCGCTCCTCGGGCAGGTAGCCGATCCGTGCGGCCGCCTCGCCGCCCGGCTTCAGGCCGTCGAGGATCGAGATCTCGCCGGCGTCGGGCGCGATGATGTCGTTGATCATGCGCAGCGTCGTCGACTTGCCGGCGCCGTTGGGGCCGAGGATGCCGTAGACGCAGCCGCGCGGGACCTCGAAGCTGATGCCGTCGACGGCGACGTGGTTGCCGAACCGCTTGACGATCCCGCGGACCACGAGCGCCGGTGAGGTCATGCCGCATCCCCCCCGGAGTGGAGCGGCCGGGGCTCGGCCCCTGCCGCGGGGACGATGCACCGCTCGAGCACCGCCATGCGGATCGCGACGCCCCAGCTCACCTGCTGGAGGATCACCGCGCGCGGGCCGTCGGCGACCTCCGGCGACACCTCGACGCCGCGGTTGATCGGCCCGGGGTGCATCACGATCGCGTCGGGCTTCGCGTACGCGAGCGTGCGCTCGGACAGCCCGAACGTGCGCGACAGCTCGCGCGTGTTCGGGAACCTCGGCGCCTCGCCGTCGAACCGCTCGTGCTGGACGCGCAGCATCATGACGACGTCGACACCGTCGAGCCCGTCCTCGAGGCGCGTGCACACGCGCACGCGCTCGCGCGTCAGCTCGCCGCCGATCAGCTCGATGCCGCGTGGCATCAGCGTGTACGGCGCGACCAGCCGCACCCGTGCGCCGAGCTTCGACAGGCACAACACGTTCGAGCGCGCGACGCGCGAGTGCTGGATATCGCCGACGATCGCGACCTCGAGGCCCTCCACCACGCCATTGCGGCCCTTGTGGCGGCGGATCGTGGCGGCGTCGAGCAGCGCCTGGGTCGGGTGCTCGTGCTGGCCGTCACCGGCGTTGATCACCGCACACCGCGCGGTCTGCGCGAGCAGCGCCGCGGCGCCGCCGAACGAGTGCCGCACGACGATCGCGTCGGGGTGCATCGCCTGCAGGTTGCGGCCGGTGTCGAGCAGCGTCTCGCCCTTGGTCGTCGAGCTCGACGACGCGGCGATGTTGATCGCCTCGGCCGACAGCCGCTTGGCCGCGAGCTCGAACGACGTGCGCGTGCGCGTCGACGACTCGAACATTACTATCATCACCGTGCGGCCGCGCAGGCTCTGCAGCTTCTTGATCGGCTCGTCCGCGAGCGACCAGTACCGATCGCCGTGGTCGAGGATCCGAACGATCTCCGCAGCGTCGAGGTCGCCGATGCTCACGAGGTGACGCGGCACGTCGCTGGTATAACATGCGGTGGCGTGCCCGCGGATCGTCCGAGCCGGATCGGCCAGATCATCGGAGATCGCTTCCGGCTCGACGAGCTGATCGGCCGCGGGGCGATGGCCGAGGTGTACCGCGCGCTCGACCACACGATGCAGACGTACGTCGCGCTGAAGATCCTGCGCCACGCGCATGTCTCCGACGCGACGTCCAAGGCGCGGTTCGCGCGCGAGGCCGAGGTCCAGGCCCGGCTCAGGCACAGAAACGTCGCCGCGCTGCTCGCCACCGGGGTCACGCCGAAGCACGAGCCCTACCTCGCGGTCGAGCTGCTCCGCGGCAAGACGCTGCGCGACGTGATCAAGGGCGAGGGCCGCGTCGCGCCGGTGCGCGCGGCGAGCTACGCGTGGCAGGCGCTGAGCGGGCTCACCGCGGTGCACGCGCAGGGCATCCTCCACCGCGACCTCAAGCCGGCGAACATCATGCTCGAGCCGTCGCCCGGGCCGGTCGAGCGCGTCGTGCTGATCGACTTCGGCTTCGCGACGTTCGAGGGCAGCGCGAAGCTGACGCTGCAGGGCACCGTCGTCGGCAGCCTGACGTACATGGCGCCCGAGCGGCTGCGCGCCGAGGATCCCGACGCGCGCGCCGACGTCTACGCGATCGGGATCATCCTCTACGAGCTGCTCGCAGGCCGCCCGCCGTTCGTCGCCGACAACGACTTCGATCTGATCGAGATGCAGCTCGACGCCGAGCCACCGCCGCTGCGCGAGCTCGATCCGTCGCTGCCGCAGGCGCTCGACGACGTCGTCGCGCGCGCGCTCGCCAAGACCCCGGGCGACCGGTTCGCGAGCGCCGCCGCGATGGCCGAGGCGCTCGAGCGCGCGGCTCAGCTCATTGCACCACGATCTGCTTGAGATCGAGGCCGCCGGCGAACATGTACGACACGGCGTCGGAGTAGCCGTAGACGAGCACGCCGCACGTGCCCGGGCACTGGATCGTGTGCTGGCCGGCCATCACGGTGACGATCGTCGAGCGATACGTGTTGTTCGCGAAGTTGCTCAGGGTCTGCGTGTTGCCGTCGACGAGCACCGCGCCGGTGGGTGGCGCCGAGATCGACAGGTAGTTGTTCATGTAGGAGCTTGGAATCAGGATCGTGTAGTTGGTGCGGTACTGCTCCACCGGCACGGCAATGGCCATCGACGGATCGCCGCCGCCGTCGACCATGTTGAACAGGCCATCGCTCCAGATCGCCGACTCGAGGTACTGGCCGACGAGCACCGGCTCGCTCGCGGTGATCGCGGTGTCGCCCTGGATCTTGACGTCGCAGAACTGGCCCGGCCCCAGGCTCGCGCAGTTGCCCGCCACCGACGTCGCGGCGGGCGTGAACGTCACCGACGTGCTCGGCTTCTGCGCCATCACGCGGATGTAGTCCGGCTCGTTGAGGCGCTGCTTGCTGCGCGCGATCGCGAACGTCTTGCCCCAGGTCGAGTTCGGGAACAGCATCTCCTCGAGGTGGTCGGCGCAGCACGGCGAGCAGCCGGGACAGTTCGACGGCGGTGTCGCCTCCGCGAGCTCCATCGCCTCGTGGCCGCCGAACACGCCGATCGGCGTCGTGCCGTTCATCGAATGGATCGTCGTGCCGGTGAGATCGCCACCGCCGACGGCCTCGAGGTTCAGCACGTCGAACGCGTTCAGCGTGAACATCGTCGGCGTGCCCGCCGCGATCGAGGTCTGCGTCGCGCTCGCCTGGATCGCCGCGGTCGGCGTCACCTCGACGACCGTGCCGTCCTGGTACGACACGATCGCGAGGTAGCCGTACCAGTCCTGAAGGTTCGGCGCCGGAGCGGCGCGGTTGTCGGCGGTCGGCCACGCCATGCCGTAGTAGTCGACGTCCCACGCGGTGCGCGGGATGAGCAGCGACGCGTCGTTCGAGAACACGTTGACGTTGTCGAGCGGGTTGAACTGGTACGCGACGATCGGCAGCGTCGACGTGACCTTGTAGGCCTTCTTCTGGTCGCCGGTGAGGTCGACCGACTGGTCGGCGATCGCGTGCGACTGCGGCATCAGCGCCTGCACCGCGCCGGCGGCGACCGACGTCGTGAAGCTCGTGCCGTCGCCGGCGGTCACCGTGACATCGACGTTCTTGCTCTGCGGGTTCGACACGACGATGCCGAACGGCGAGTGCTCCGCGTCGTACACGCACACTGCCATCGACGAGCACGAGTATCCGCTCGGGCAGCTGTTCCCGGGTGGATCGCACAGGCCCGACACCGCGCTGCCGTTGTTGCAGACGTTCATCGTCGTCGCGGTCGCGCCGGTGTAGAGATCGCACGGCGTGATGAGCGTGCCGTTCGCCTGGGTGTCGACGACCTCGAGCGCGTTGTCGAGATCGACCGCCCAGTACTCGCAGCCGACATAGCTGCGCGTCGCCGCCGCGTCCATGCACGCATCGACACACGAGCCGTTGCTGCACACGGTCGATCCGGTGCACTGCATCGTCACCGCGCCGGGATTGCCGCTCGCGTCGCACGTCGCGACGTCGCCATTGACGCAGGTGTTCTGCCCCGGCGCGCACTGCACGCAGCCGATGCCGTCGGCGCACGCGGTCGGGCACTCGACCGAGGTCGTCCACATGCCGCCCTGGCACACCTGCCACGTCGGGCCGCTGCACTGGAAGCTCCCCTCGACGCAGTCGCCGGGGTTCGCGTCGCTGCCGCCGCCACCCGGATTACGGTCCGACGGCCCGCAGGCCGCCACCATCGCCAGACAGATCGCGAGCGTGCGCATACTTCCCCTCCGTCGCGGACGGTAACACTACTGGATGACGATCTGCTTCAGATC
>JBLMXA010000209.1:0-5867 GCA_050257515.1 Acidobacteriota bacterium
TCGCGCGACTCGCCGGGCTTGTACGCGCGCAGCGAGCCGAGCCCCGAGGCGACCTCGTCGGGCTGCTTGCTCTGCGACAGCTCGGCCCACTCGGAATCGCGCGCGAGCCCGGGCACCGGCGCGACGCTGACCGCGCCGTGCTCGAGCGTGCCTTCCTCGCCGGCGCGCACGTCGTCGCGCGCGCGGCCGTCGCGATCGTGGAGCACGACCTGGCCGCGCGTGACCTGGACGGAGGTCAGCGTGTCGGTCGCGGTCACGACGAAGCGCGTGCCGACGACGTCGATCGCGCCGTTCGGCGTCGTGACCTGCGCCGGCCGGTTGGCGACGTGCGCGACGTCGGCGAGCAGGCGGCCCGCCGCGATGCGGATGTGGCGGGGCTCGCTCGCGTCGAACGCGAGCGTGGTCGCGTGGTCGAGCACGAGCTGCGTGCCGTCGGCGAGCTGCAGCGACGCCCGCGTGCGGTCGTCCGTGCGCAGCTCGCTGCCCTGCGCGAGCGACGACGCCGCGCGCAGCGGCTGCCACGCGCCGCCCGGGGTGCGCGCGAACACGCCATCGGCGTGATCGGCGGCGGCGCGCAGGATGTTGGTGACGCGGCCGATCGAGCCGTCGGAGGCGACGGCGGTCGTGGTGGTGCCGGGGGTATGGCCGCGCGTGGCGACGTAGATCGTGGTGCCGGCCGCGAGCGCGGCGACGGCGCCGGCGAGCGCGAACACGCGGCGGCGGTTCGCGGGAGCGCGCGCGGCGCGCGGGGTGGCGGCGGGGGCCGGAGCGGAAGCGGGAGCCGGAGCGGGAGCGGCAACCGGAGCCGGAGCGGCAACCGGAGCCGGAGCCGGAGCGGCAACTGGAGCCGGAGCCGGAGCCGGAGCGGAGACCGGGCTCGGGCTCGGTTCCGGAATCGTACTCGTACTCGTACTCGTACTCGTGCTCGGCTGTTTCTTCTCCGCATCGAGCGCGGCCATCAGCTTCGCCACGACATCCGCCGGCGGCACGTGATCTCCGCCAGCGCGCGCGATCTGCTCGGCCAGCGACGTCGCCTCGTGCCGCGCGTCGCGGCACTCGTCGCAGCTCGCGAGGTGGTCGGCGTGGCGCGCGATCGCGTCGCGATCGCCGTCGGCGAGCAGGGCGAGATCCTCGGTGACTCGTTCGCATTCGGTCGACATCACTTCATCTCCTCGGTCGGCATCACGGCGCGCATGCGGGCGAGCGCGCGGCTGATCCGTTTGCGGGCGGCGGCCTCGTCGATCGCGCAGGCCTCCGCGATCTCGCGGTGGCTGAGATCGGCGACGTAGCGCAGCACCAGCGCCTCGCGCTCGCTCGGCTTGAGCTTGGCGAGCGCGTCGCGCAGCACGCGCGCGTGCTGGCGGGCCGCGAACACGTCGCGTGCCTCGCCCTCCGTCGGCACGAGCTCGAGCAGCTCGCGCCCGCGGCGGCGCGTCTCGAGCACGTGCGCGCACACGTGACGGGCGATGCCGCACAGCCAGGCCTTGATCGAGCCCTCGCCGCGGTACGTCGCCATCGCGCGGTGCGCGCGCAGCAGGGTCTCCTGGACCGCCTCGTCGGCGTCGGCCTGCGAGCCGAGCAGCGCGATGCACAGGCGACCCAGGATCACATGGTGGTCGCGTGCACACGTCGCGATCGCCTCGCGGTGCTGCCCCGCCTGGATGAGCGCCACGATCGGGTCGTGGTCGATGGTCGTCGCAGCCGCGCTGGCCTCCATGTCAGCCTCCACGTGTCGGGTCGCGGTCATTTCGTGACCGCCTTCGTGCACGACGTCGCAAGTACGCGAATTCCCGGTCGCATGCAGGATCGAACGCGCGAGGCCGGCCGCAGCGCTAACGAATGAACATGCGCGTGATCAGGAACGCGAGCAGCGCCATCACCACCGCGCCGACGACCAGCATCCACGGCTGCAGCGCGGGCTTGCGCGCGCGCTGGAACCCGGCGACCTGCGGCAGCGACGCGCGCTCCGGGTAGATCGGGCGATCGTACGCATCCTGCGACGTCGGCGTCGCCTCGCGCATCGGCAGCTGCGACGCGATCGGCGGCCCCCAGCCGGGGTTGCCGGCGAACGGCAGCGGGGCGCCCGGCGGCGGCATCGCCATCGGCAGGTTCGGCGCGACCGGTGCGGGCGGCGGCGCCTGCGTGCCCGGCAGCGTCGTCATCAGCGAGCCCGGCAGCGGCGACGGCATCGCGGGCGCGGGCGTCGGACCGCGCGGGCGCGGCGGCACCGGCGGCGGCTGCGTCGGCGGACGCACCGCGCGCTGCGGCTGCGGCGTGCGGCGATCGCGCGGCGCGACGAGCCGCGTCTCCTCGTCGCCGGGAAACCCGCGCGGCGGCGTCGCGCCCGGCGGCGTGTTCGAGATCGACAGCTCGTCGATCGGCGGGCGCGCGCGCGTCGCCTCGTTGTCGGCGTCGCTGTCGCGGCGCGAGCGCGGCATCGCGATCGGCGGAGCCTGCGCGGTCAGCTCGCCGCTGTCGCGCGGCTCGCCGCCGCGCAGGATGCGGATCTGGTCGCCGGAGAGCTGAGCGAGCCGCGTCTCCTCTTCCTCGAACCGATCGATCACCTCGCGCGCCTTCGAGATGCTCGCGTCGTTGTCGCGCGCGGAGAACGCGTCGGCGGTGTGGATCCGGATCACCGTGTTCTCGTCGCCGAACCGCGCCGACGGCCGCTGCGCGATCATCTGCTGGCTCTGGCGCTCGACCTCGTCGGTCGATTCGATGAGCTTCGCGAGCTCGCTCGCGGGATCGCCGACCGTCACGTCGAGCGAGTAGCGCAGCGAGCGCAGCTTCTGGCCGAGCTGGCCGGCGGTCGCGAACCGCCGCGACTTGTCCCTCGCGAGCGCGGACAGCAACAGGCTGTCGATCTCCGGCGGCAGCTTCGGATCGACCTCGGTCGGCCGCGGCACCTTCGCGTCGCGCACCGCGCGCAGCGCGGCGAGATCGTCGAGGCCCGAGAACAGGCGGCGGTTGCAGACCAGCTCCCACACCAGGATGCCGACCGAGAACACGTCGCTGCGCGGATCGAGGTGCTCGTTGCGCGCCTGCTCCGGCGAGATGTACGCGAACTTCCCGCGCACCGCGCCGGCCTGCGTCGGATCCTGCTCGGCGCGTTTCGCGATGCCGAAGTCGGTGAGCTTGACCTCGCCGGCGCGCGACAGCAGCACGTTCGACGGCGACACGTCGCGGTGGACGAGCGACATGTTCTTGCCGTCAGGCGCGCGCGCGGTGTGTGCGTGCTCGAGCGCCTCGCAGATCTCCGCGCCGATGTGGAGCACGAGATCGAACGGGATGCGCCGCCGCCGCGCCTCGAGCGCGCGCTGGATCGCGCCCATGTCCTTGCCGTCGACGAACTCCATCACGAGGAAGTACTGCTGGTCGTCGCCGAGGCCGACGTCGAAGATCTGGACGATGTTGCGGTGCTTGAGCAGCGACAGCACCTTGGCCTCGGCGATCAGCAGCTCGACGAACCGCCGATCCTGCGACAGGTGCGGGAGGATGCGCTTGATCGCGACGGGCTTCTCGAAGCCGCCGGCGGCCACGGCCTTGCCGCGGAAGATTTCCGCCATGCCGCCGACGCCGATCCGGTCGAGCAGCTCGTACCTCGTCACGTGACGGCTAGGGTACCATGCGGCGGTTGGACAGGATCGCCGCGCTGGTCGACGACGCGCTCGCCGCGGGCCTCGGGTCCGCGGCCGCGGTCTCCGTCGGAGATGCCGGTGTCGAGGTGTTTCGCCTGGTCCGCGGCCACACCCGGCGCGTCCCGGATCGCGGCGAGCTGATCGACGATCACACGCCGTTCGATCTGGCGTCCCTGACCAAGCCGATGGCGACGGTCGCGTTGGCCATGATCGAGGTCGGCAACGGAATGCTCGACCTCGACGAGAAGATCCGCGATCGCTGGCAGACTGCCCGCAGCGAAGGCACGATCCGGCAGCTGCTCGCGCACTGCGCCGGCTGCGCCGCGCACGTCGAATTCTTCCACGCACTGCGTGGCGCTCGGCCGCACGATCCGCATCGTGACCTCGTCGAGCGCGCGGCAACGGAGCCGTGCGCGCCGCCGGGCGTCGCGGCCGTGTACAGCGATCTGGGCTTCATCCTACTCGGCGGGATCCTCGGTCACACGCTGGCACACGCGTTCGAGCGCGAGGTTGCGATGCCGCTGGAGCTATCGGCGCGCTACGCATTCCAACCGATCGACGGCGCTGTCGCCACCGAGCTCGACGAGCGCGGGCTCGTGTGCGGGCTTGTCCACGACGAGAACGCGTACTACGGCGGCCGCGCATGCGGACACGCCGGACTGTTTGGATCGATCGACGACGTCGCGAAGTTCGCGGCCGCGATGGTCGCGCTTGCCAACGGCGAGCGGCGCGGGAGGTTCGATCCCGATGTCGTGCGGCACTTCTTCACGAGCGCGCCCCTGCCAGGCTCGCCGTGGCGGCTCGGCTGGGACACGCCGTCGCCGATTCCCGGCGTGTCGCAGGCCGGCGATCGCTGGCCGCGCGCGCACGCGGTCGGCCACACGGGCTTCACCGGTACGTCGCTGTGGCTCGATCTGGCAAACCGCCGCTGGTGCGCGCTGCTGACGAACCGCGTGCATCCGACGCGCCACGCGGCAACCGCCGATGCGATCAAGACGTTGCGCCGCGCCGTCAACGACGCGGTGATCGACGCTCTAACGTGACACGGAGATCACGTTCGTCCAGGTGAAGATATTCCTGGAATGTTCGCGGTCGCCAGGTAGTACCTACGTGGATGCACGCCGGAAGCGTCGTGCGGAGCGTGCTGTTCGCGGCGGGCACGCCTAGCGACGGCGACGTCGCGCGTGCGAACGCGGGGCTCGCCGCGCTCGGCCTGCCGGGTTCGCTCGTCGACGCTCCCGCCGACACGCCCGAGGCGCTCGCGCCGCGCGTGCCCGTGCCGCAGCGCGCCGCGCTGCTCGAGCTGCTCTATCACCTCGCCGGCGACGAACCGATCCGCCGGCGCATCGCAGATGCATATGCCGGGCTATGGCACGAGGATCGCGAGCCCGCTCCGCCGCGCCGCACCGGATCGCCGGTCGTGCGCTGGCTCGTCGGCAAGCTTCCGCACCACCACGAAGGCCGCGCGGCCGAAGGCGAGGAGGACGACATGATGCAACCGAACCCGTACCGCGGCGAGCCCGCACCAGCGCAGATCGAGCCCGCGGCGAAGGATCCGCTGCGCGAGCGCGTCGAGCGCATCCACGAGGAGTACGCGCGCGTGATCGCGGCGGTCGAGACCGTGATCGTCGGCAAGCGCGACGTGATCGAGCGCGTGCTCACCGCGATGGCGGCGAAGGGCCACGTGCTGCTCGTCGACGTCCCCGGCGTCGGCAAGACCCAGCTGTGCAAGGCACTCGCGGCCGCGATCGAGTCGCGGTTCAACCGCATCCAGTTCACGCCCGACCTGCTGCCGATGGACATCACCGGCGCGAACGTGTTCGACGTCCGCGACAAGCAGTTCCACTTCCGGCCCGGGCCGATCTTCACGAATCTGTTACTGGCCGACGAGATCAACCGCGCGACGCCGAAGACGCAGTCGGCGCTGCTCGAGGTGATGGAGGAGGGCTGCGCGACCGTCGACGGCACGACGCACCTGCTCGAGGAACCGTTCCAGGTGCTCGCGACGATGAACCCGCTCGATCACGAGGGCACGTACGCGCTGCCGGCGGCGCAGATCGATCGGTTCATGGTGATGCTCGAGATCGGGCTGCCGTCGCCCGACGACGAGGTCAAGGTGCTCGACACCCACCTCGGCGCGCGCTCGCCGCTCGCGTCGCTGCGGCCCGTGATCTCGCGCGCCGCGTTCCTCGACTGGCGCGCGACCGTGCCGTACATCCACGTCACTCC
>JBLMXA010000210.1:0-3854 GCA_050257515.1 Acidobacteriota bacterium
GCTCGTCGCGCGACCAGCCGTAGAGCGCCACCGCGGCATCGTTGACGAGCACGAGCCGGAGCGTCTCGCGATCGAACGCCCACATCGGACGCGGGCTCGCGTCGAAGAGGAGCCGATACAGAGCACCGCCGTGATCAGCGACAGCAGCTGGTCGGCCTTGCCGAGGATCGTCGTCAGGTAGTCGCGCTGGTCGCCGGTGATCGGGCCGGCGAGCCCCTCCGCCATCATCTCGGCGTAGCCGATGACGCTCGTCAGCGGCGTGCGCAGCTCGTGCGACATCGTCGCGAGGAAGTTCGACTTCAGCCGATCGAGCTCCTCGAGCCGCGCGACCGCGCGCTGCAGCCGGGCGTTGTGCTCGGTGAGCTCGCCGAACGTCGCGCGCATCGCGGTGTCGTGGGTGAGCGCGGCGAGCTCGCGGCCCGTCGCGTGGTGGACGAGCAGGTCGAGCGTGTCGGCGAGCAGGTCGAGCGCGGCGTCGGCGCGGTCGCCGCAGCCCGCGAGCCTGGCGATCGGCTCGCCATCGTGGAGGGCCTCGCGGGTCGCCGGGCCCGCGGCGGCGCTACCGGCGAGGCGCCGGCATCCGGAAAGGTCGTAGATCGCGAGCTCGGACGGGACCGCCCGGCGGATCGCCGCGATCAACTCCTCGAGCTCGCCGGCCGGGACCAGGCGAGCCAGCTCGATTGGGACATCGAGCAGGCCTTGGCTCACCTGGCCATTGTAGCATCGATACCCACCCCGACGTGGTCGGCCACAGATCGGCGGAATGTCTGGGAATCGATGCCCAGCTTCGACGCGAGCTGGAGGTCGCGATCGAGGAAGTCCCACACGCGGCCGACGAGCTCGAAGAACGTCGGCACGACGCCATCTCCGGACTTCGCGCAGGCGAGCTGGAGCGGGCGGCTGGCGTCGCCGAAGTGGTCGAGCTGACCTTCGGCCATCGCCTCCGGCAGGTCGCGCTTGTTGTACTGGACGACCACCGGGATCTTGTCGAGCGCGAACGCGTGGAGGTTCGCGGTCAGGTTGCGCCACGACGACGCGTTCGCCTCGCGCGCGCCGGGGGTCGAGTCGGCGACGAACACGACGCCATCGGCGCCGGCGAGCACGATCTTGCGCGTCGCCTCGTGCACCGGCTGGCCGGGCACCGTGTAGACCTTGATCCGGAACGAGAAGCTCGACGTGCGGAAGAAGATCGGCAGCAGATCGAAGAACAGCGTGCGGTCGTCGCGCGTGTCGAGCGTCATCAGGCGGCCGCGGTTGAGCTTGTCGACCTTGTCGTGGAGCACGCGCAGGTTGCTCGTCTTCCCCGACAGCGGCGGGCCGTAGTAGACGAGCTTGAGCGTCAGCTGGCGCTCGGCGAAGTCGACCTGGGCCACGGTTGGAGAGTAGCCTAGCGCAACTGGCGTGTGGGCAAACCCTGCGGCCTCGACGTCGCGCGCGAGTGGAGCACCGCGGTGTACAGCAGCCCACCGATCGCGAGCACGACGAGCACCACGAACAGGGCCATCGTCGCGCGGTAGGGGTTCTTCGTCGGCTCGTCGCGCGTGGTGCCGGTCGCGAGCAGCGCGGCGGTCGCGCTCTTCTGCAGGCGCGCGAGCTGGCGGTCGGCGATGGGATCGCCGGCGCGCTCCTTGTAGCGGGCGGCCCCGTACGCGAAGCAGCGGTGCTGCGCGATCTGCGCGATGAACGCCTCGTGGCGCGCGGGGTCGTCCCACTGCTCGACCGCGGCCTGCCACGCGGTGCGCACCGCCTCGGGGACTTGCGGATCGGCCACCGCGTCCATTCTACAGCACGTCGCGGAACGGCACCGGCGTCGCGATCAGGATGAACACGACGAGCATGCCCAGCGCGAGTGCGCGGCGCACCGGATCGAGCGGCGCGTCGCCGACCGGCGGGTGGTACTCGCCGGCATTGCGGCGCATCCACGCGAGCAGCAGCGTCCACACGAACCACGGGATCGCGCCGTCCTTCGCGTAGTCGAGCGCGCCGGCGACGTCGCGGCCCGCGTGGAGCGCCGAGGCGATCATGATCGCGAAGATCGCGATCCCGATGATCGGCAGCAGCACGTGGAACCGCGCCGACCACTTCTCGTGGCTGTCGCCGAGCGCGGCCCGCGCGACGTGGCCGCCGTCGAGCTGGCCGATCGGCATCAGGTTGATCATCGTCACCAGCAAGCCGACCCACGCCGCGAACGCCATCGGGTGCAGATCGACGTCGACGCCGCCACCGGGCAGCCAGCGGCCGAACACGGCGTACTTGAGGAGCGCGTAGAGCAGCGAGTTGCCCTCCTGCTCGTGCCCCGCGACGATCGGCCCGAGGTGCGACAGGTGGAGGCCGATCACGAGCAGCGGGATCGCGACGACGAGGCCGGCGATCGGGCCGGCCGCGCCGACGTCGAACAGCGCGCCGCGATCGTCGATCGGCTGGCGCATGCGGATCACCGCGCCCATCGTGCCGAGCGAGATCACCGGCGGCAGCGGGATGAAGTACGGCGGCGACACGTCGACGCCGCGCCGCCGCGCCACGACGTAGTGGCCGAGCTCGTGGCACAGCAGGATCCCCATCAGCGTGCCGCTGAACGCGAACCCGTCGCTCCACGAGTGATGGTCCGCGTACCCGAACAGGGTGGTCGTCACGCAGCACGCGACGAACAGGCCGCCGTGGATGGCTACTGCGCGGGCGGTCACCGCAGGAGCTTAGCCTAGTGACACGCGTGTCGACACGTGGCGCGGGCGGCGCACGCATCGCCACGACTTAGGCGCGTGCGACGGCGGCCCCGCAGTTGCTAGGTGGCGACGCGGAGGTTTCCAATGATCCGCCACGTCACCCTGTTCACGATCCTCGCGAGCCTGCTCGCGACCACCGCTTGCAAGAAGAAGGACGGCGGTGCCGATCCGGCTGCGAAGACCGCCGAGGCCCCGAAGGCCGGCTGCGGCAGCGACTTCGCCGATCCCGAGCAGCAGTTCTGCATCAAGCTGCCGCCCGGCTACAAGCTCGACAAGGCGAACAAGGAGGAACAGAACAGCGTCCGCTACGAGTTCCAGGGCCCGGAGCAGTACTTCAACGTGCTCGTGTGGGGCGATCCGCAGTTCACGTACGACTACCAGCTCGGCGTGTACGGACCCGCGATGAAGCAGGCGGACCACACCGACGTGCAAGCGGGCGGGACGCCCGGACAGACGCAGTGGTGGACGTACAAGTTCGGGACCGACAAGCCGATGGTCACCGCGCTCGCGAAATCGCCGTCGGGGATGGCGATCCAGTGCGAGGGCGACGTGCCCACCCCGGCGCCCGAGGTGATCGAGGCGTGCAAGTCGCTGCGGCCGTATCCGGGCGGCAAGCCGCGGGCGGTGCCCGCCGCCGGCAGCGCCGCGGCGAAGTAACGCCCCGCGGTCGTGCGGGGGGGCCCTTCACAAGGAGAATCCCATGTTCGATTGCCTCGAAGTTTCGCTCAGCGTCATGGACCGCGTGGCCGCCGTGGAAGCGCGCATCCCGGCCGCGCGGCCGAGAGCGTGTCGCTCAACATCAGCGAAGGCCGCATGCGCGCCGGCCTCGACAGGGCGGACCTGTATCGCCGCGCGGCAGGGAGCGCCGGCGAGCTGACGACCGCGCTGCGGATCGCGCGTGCGAGGCGGCCGAACACGACGCGATCGACGTCGAGCTCGATCGCGTGCGCGCGATGCTGTGGCGGCTCACCCACGGATCGCCGGCGCCCACACGGGCGCCGGATCTCCGCCGGAAATCAAGCTGGCAGATCGCACGCCCCTGCACGACGGCGCGGGCACCGGCAGCGGTCGCGCGGTACCGGCACCCGCGCTTCTCATGGCGCGACTATGATCTCGTCGCCCTGCACTTCC
>JBLMXA010000211.1:0-12855 GCA_050257515.1 Acidobacteriota bacterium
CGAACGCATGCGCATGCAGCGCGCGCTGCAGATCCAGTCCTGGCAGCTCCGCCAGCTCGTGCCTTGAGTTACTCTAGACACGATGACCGCAGACCGTGTCGAACAGCTGATCGCGCTCGGGCGCGAGCACTACAACGCGGGCGAGTACGAGCGGGCGGAGCCGTTCCTCGCGGAGGCCGCGTCGGCACGGCCGAGCTTCCCCGATCTCTACAACAAGCTCGGCGTGATCTATCACGCGCAGGGCCGGTTCTCCGACGCCGAGGAGGCGTTCGAGAACGCGCTGCGCCTCAACCCGCGCTACACCGAGGCCGCGCTGAACCTCAGCGTCACCTACAACGACCGCGGCAAGTACGAACGCGCGCGCGAGGTCTACGTCAACGCGGTGTCGGCGTCGGTCGGCCAGCCGAACAAGCTCGATCGGTTCGCGCGCGGCAAGCTCGCCAACATGCACGCCGATCTCGGCGCCGCCTACGCCGGGCTCGCGATGTTCGACGAGGCGGTGCGCGAGTACTCCAAGGCGCTCGATCTGTGCCCCGACTTCGCCGACCTCCGCGTGCGGCTCGGCAACGTCTACCGCGACATGGGCATGTTCCACGCCGCGGTCGCCGAGTTCGAGCACGCCAAGAAGCTGCGCCCCGACTTCGTGCCCGCGCGCATCCACCTCGGCGTCACGATGTTCTCGCTCGGCCGCCGCGACGCCGCGCTCGCCGAGTGGCAAGAGGTGCTCAAGCTCGATCCGGGGAACAAGAGCGCGCAGCTGTACATCCGCATGGTCCAGGACGAGAAGGGCCCGCAGCCGGGCTCGGCGCTGCCGCGCTGATCCCCAGAAATAGGGAATAGGCAACCGAGAACCGAGAGCTGAGAATTTCCGGAACTTCTGACTTCTCTGTTCCCTGTTGCCTATTCCCTATTGAGCCGTCTCGATGGTCGCGACGAGCTTTCGCTGCCGTCGCGCGTCAGCGAATCGTCTCGATGACCGCGATGTAGCGTACCGACACGTCCGCATCGCGGACGACGAACGAGACCCCAGCCGCGCCGGTGAACATCGTGCTCGGAGCGTCGAGGTCGTATGGTTCGTTCGCCCATCCGGTCGCGAACGTGATCGGTCCACCGCCGCGCGCTGCGAGGTGCTCGGTCAGCGCTCCGGTGTGCAATGCAGGCGGCGTGGCCGTGGCAAGCAGCGAGAACCCGAGCCCGTCGTAGTGGCTGATCGAGATCACGGGAGGGTTCGTCGCGTCCGCGTACATGTCGCCGTAGAAGAACGCCGACGAGAACGGCTCGACGAGGTCCACCGAGAGCTCCTCCGGATATCCCGTCAGCCGCGCGATATCGACGCCGATCCACACGTCGAGATCGAGCATCGTCATCGACCCACAGTCGATGCGCGCGACCGCGGCACCGCTGATGTCCCACGAGTCCCCGGGGCGCTGCCACGTGGTACCCGCCGATGAAGTGGCGGAGCACGGAGTCGCGTCGGGAAACATCGGCGCGAACAACGTCAGGCGCTGGCGCGGCATCGCCGGCTCGGGATCGCACGCGTCGCCGACGCCGTCGCCGTCGCCGTCGGCCTGGTCGGCGTTCGCCAGGAACGGGCAGTTGTCGGCGGCGTCGGCGATGCCGTCGCCGTCCTCGTCGTGGCTCGACGGCGCGTCGTGCGTCATGGCGGAGCTGCTGCACGCGCACACGAGCGCGAGGCTCGCCGCTCTCACGACCGCTCCGGCTCGGCGAGCGCCGCGACGGTGCCCGCGATCATCGCGAGCAGGTAGACGAGCGCCGACAGATCGAACAGCCCCGCGCCCTCGAGCCGGTCGATGTGATCCAGCGACCCGAGGGCCGAGCGCGCGAACACGAGCAGCGACGCCGCGATCACGACCACCCAGCGCACGGCGCGGCCGACGGCGACGCCGCGGCCGCTCCGCCGCGCGAGCTCGGCCCACGCGAGCACGGCGGCGCACGCCCCCCACCACACGAGCACCGCGCGCTCGTAGGGGGCCTCGTCGACCGCTTCGAGGAACGTGAGGTGCTGGTGATGTCCGCGCCCGCCGCCGGGCAGCTCGCGCGCGAAGTACGGAATCGGTGCGACGATCACGAACAGCGCGATCGCGAGCATCGCCGCACGGATCGCGTGCGCGACCTTCATTGCGCTTCGTGCTGGTCGTCGTGCATGCGCGCCTTGACGTCCGGCGGCGGCTCGAGCACGACGATGAAGTCGTTGATGGGTTTCGCGAGCGCCTCGGCGACGCTGCCCTCGCCGTCGTCGATCACGGCGCGCACCGAAACGACGTCCTTGATGCCGCGCCGCTTGATGCGGTTGACGATCGCGGTGTCGTGGCAGTGGCCGTTGCCGGCGAGGATCACGACACGCGACTCGGGGTGCGCGGCGAGCCACTTCGCGGTGGTGTCGGCCATCGTCTCGTCCCAGATCACCTGCACGGTATAGACGCGATCGGCGCTCGGCATGTCGTCCGCCGCGTGGTCCTTGTCCTGGTCGTCATCCTTGTCCTTACCGTCGCTGTCGGGCTTCTTCGAGTGCGCCTGCACGCCGCCCATGTCCTCCATCAGCGTGTCGAACCATGCGCGGTGCGCCTTGTCGTCGAGGTTGAGCTGCGGCAGCTCCGCCTTCTCGTCGGGCGCGAGCGACTCGAGCCCGTGATGGGCGACCTTCTTCGTCAGCTCCTTGGGCGCGTTGAGCGCGAGCAGCGTGGCATGCGCGTCGACCGCGGCGGCGATGATCGGCTTGTACAGGTCGAAGCTGTAGCCCCAGCGATCCTCCCAGCCGGTGCGCGAGCGCAGCGCGGAGTCGTCGATGCGACGCGCGGCGTAGTCGTCGAGCACGCCCTGGAACGGGCGCTGGAACATCTCCATCGCGAGCGCGAAGTGCGGCCACACCTTGACGAGGTGCTGCACGATCTGGAGCTGCACCCAGTGGTCGTGCGGGTTCGGGTGCTCCTCGCCGACGCACACGACGCGCGCCGCGCCGAGCGCCTTCCACAGCGCGTCCTCGGCGAGCTCGTGGCCGCGGCGATCGAGCACGTGATACGGCAGCCCCGCGGCCTCGATGCCGCGCGCGCCGGCCTGCGCGGCGGGCTGCACCGGCTTCGCGGGCGTGCCGCCGGGATAGGCACCGCGACCACCGCACCCGGCTGCCGCGACGAGCACGAACAGGGCGCGCGTGACCATGCCTGATGCTACTACAGCGGTCGTGGATCTTCCGTACCTGACCGCTGACCTGCCGGGCATCGGAGGCATCCTGAGAGCGAGCGACGACGACTTCTTCGTCGACGAGGAGCCGGCTTATGCGCCGTCGGGAGCCGGCGATCACGTGTTAGCGCGCATCGAGAAGCGCGGGCTCGCCACCCCGCAGGCGATCGAGCGGCTCGCGCGCGCGCTCGGCGTCGCCCCGCGCGACGTCGGCGTCGCCGGCATGAAGGATCGCCACGCGGTGACGCGGCAGTGGATCTCGCTGCCGCCGCCGGTGACGCCCGAGCAGGTGCGCGAGGTCACGGTCGAGGGCGTCAGCGTGCTCGAGGCCGCGCGCCACGCGCACAAGCTGCGCACCGGCCACCTGCGCGCGAACCGGTTCCGGCTGCGCGTGCGCGGCGTCACGCGCGAGGCCGCGGCGCGCGCGACCGCGATCTTCGCGCGGCTCGCCGTGCCGCCGGGCGCGCCGAACTGGTACGGCGAGCAGCGGTTCGGCCGCGACGGCGACAACGCCGCGCGCGGCCGCGCGATCGTGCTCGGCGAGGAGCGCGCACCGCGCGACCGCCGGCTCGCGCGCCTGCTGGTGTCGGCGCTGCAGTCCGAGCTGTTCAACGCGTGGCTCACCACGCGGCTCGCCGACGGGCTCTACGCGAAGGTCGTCGCCGGCGACCTCCTGCACAAGAAGCCGGCCGGCCAGTTCGTGTGCGACGACCCGGCGACCGACGACGCCCGCCTGGCCGCCGGCGAGCTCGCGATCACCGGCCCGATGTTCGGCGCGCGCATGCGGCAACCTCCCGCCGGCAGCCTCGCCGCCTCGCGCGAGGACGCGATCCTCGCCGCCGCGGGCCTGCCGCGCGACGCGTTCGCGCACGTCGCGGCGATCGCCGAGGGCACGCGCCGCGACGCGAGCATCGAGGTCGGCGACCCACGCATCGAGCCGCTCGGCGACGATGCGATCGAGGTTTGCTTCACGTTGCCGAGCGGTGCGTACGCGACCACGGTCATGCGCGAGCTGATGAAAACGAGCTAAGGTTCGCCGCACATGGATCTCTCCGGCCAGTTCGTCGCCTTCGCCCAGCTCGGCGCCAGCTGGGTGCTGTGGCTGCTGATCGCGCTGTCGGTCCTGTCGATCGGCGTGATGATCGATCGCGCGCTGTGGTTTCGCGATCGCGACATCGATCCGGCGCGCTTCAACCGCGAGCTGCGAGGCGCCTACGAGCGCGGCGAGCTCGACCGCTTCCTGTCGAAGTTCCAGGACCACCCCGCGGTGCCCGTGCAGGTCGCGGTGCGCGGGCTCGCCGAACGCGAGCACGGCGCGGCCGCGGTCGCCGAGGCGATGCAGGGCGAGCGCGTGCGCTGGAGGGCGGCCGCCGATCGCCACCTCATCATCCTCGGCACGCTCGGCAACAACGTGCCGTTCGTGGGGCTGTTCGGCACCGTGCTCGGCGTGATCAACGCGTTCGAGCACCTGCGTCAGAAGACCGAGGCCGCGACCGACACGACGCTCGATCTCGTCGCCCAGGCGCTCGCCGCGACGGCGTTCGGGCTGATGGTCGCGATCCCGGCGGTCATCGCGTTCAACATCTTCACGCGCAAGATGAAGGCGATGCTCGGCAGCGCCGACGAGACCGCGCACACGGTGCTCATGCTCGTGCACGGCGGAGCGTCGAAGGAGGCGCCGCGTGGCGGGGACTAGCCTCTACCACGACGAGGACGACACGCCGGCGATCACCGACATCAACGTGACGCCGTTCGTCGACGTCGCGCTCGTGCTGCTCGTCGTGTTCATGGTGACCGCGAAGCTGATCGTCGCGCGCGGCGTCGAGGTCGAGAAGCCGAAGGAGGCCGCCGGCGGTGCGGTCACCGCCCAGCTGCGCGTGACGGTCACGTCCGACGGCAAGATCTACGTCAACGGCGACACGTTCCCCGACGACGCGGGGGCGGTCGCGAAGATCGAGTCGGTCGTCGCGACGTCGGGGGTGTCGAAGGCGATCGTCGCGGGCGACCGCCGCGCCGCGTACGGCGGCGTGATGCACGCGATCGAGCTCTTGCACGAGGCAAAGGTCACGGCCATCGCGCTCGAGAACGAGAAACCGTAGAGCGACCTGCTAGGGTTTCCTCGTGCGCTGGTGGGAAGACCGGTTCGTGCTCGCCATGTCGGCGACGCTCGCGATCCACCTGCTGGTCGCGGTGATCGCCGACGCGATCGTCGTCACCCATCCGGCGCGCTACGACGACGATCCGCCGCGCGTCGAGCTGATCGACATCAAGTACGACCCGCCGCCGCCGCCGAAGGCCGCGCCGCTGCCCGAGCCGGAGCAGCCCAAGGTCGAGCCCGAGCCCGCGCCGGCCGTCGCCCGCGAGCGCGTCGCGCAGCCGCATGCACCGCCGCGCAGCGAGACGCCGCCGCCGCCGATCGAGCCGCCGCCGAGCGCGCCGGCCTCGCCCGATCCGGGCGGCGCGCCGGTGCTCAAGATCGACGACCTCGCGCCGGCCGCCACCGGCGTCGAGGTCGCGAAGGGGCCGCGCACGCACGGCGCGGTGGGCAGAGGGGGCACGGGAGCTGGCACCGGCTCGGGTAACGGTGGGGGAGCGGGTGATCGCCCGCTGTCGGTCGCGATGATCAAGACGCGCGCCATGCCGCGCGGCGACTTCAGCTACTACGATCTAGGACGCGAGTACCCGAGCGAGGCCAAGCAGCTCGGCATCGAAGGCGATATCCGCGTGCGGCTCGTCGTCGACGAGCACGGCAAGGTCGCGAGCGCGACGCTGCTCCCGCCGGGGCTCGGCCACGGGCTCGACGCGCTCGCGCTGTCGCGCGCGCGCCAGATCCAGTTCACTCCGGCGGTCGACAGCGACGACCGTCCGGTCAGCTCGGTTGTCGTGTGGACCTTCCACATGACGTTACCGAAGTAGTTTAGAATGACGAGCAATGCGCCATTCACGGGGTCTCGGTGCCCTTGCGTTGTGCACCCTGCTCGCGGCGTCCCGCGCGAGCTACGGCCAGGCGATGCCTCCACACGACGAGGGCATCGACGTCCAGCTGTTCGACTACGCGATCGGCCCCAAGACCTTCTTCACCGTCGATAACGCCGAGGTCGCGCGCGAGAAGACGCTCGCGCTCGACTTCCTGGTCACGTTCCTGACGAGCCCGTTCACGGTCTACAACTCGAGCGGCTCGAACAACCCGTCGATCATCGGTACGCGCGACGAGGTCGTGCAGAACATGACCGTCGGCCAGCTGACCGGCGCGTACGGCGTGACCGACAAGATCCAGATCGGCGCGAACCTGCCGTTCGTGTTCCGCACGAGCGGCCAGGGACTCACCGATCCGAACCTCGGCATGGGTGTCGACGGCGGGCTCGCCGTCACCGGCCTCGGCGACCTGCTCGTCGAGGGCAAGATGCGCCTGTACCAGCAAGACGAGCTCGCGCTCGCCGGCATCGCGGGGCTCACGCTGCCGACCGGCTTCGGCAGCGACGGCTCGAAGTTCATCGGCGATCCGTATCCGACGCTGCACCTGCGCGGCGCGATCAACTGGGCGAGCGGCAAGGTCGCGGTCGGCGGCACGCTCGGCTTCATCTTCCGCGACCCGCAACACTTCTACGGCACGACGATCGGCCAGCAGCTGACGTTCGGCGCCGGCGGCGCGTACGCGCTGACCGACCGGTTCAGCGCGGTCGGCGAGCTGTACGGGCGGCTCGGTCTGCAGGACGCCTCCGAGAACAACAGCCCCGTCGAGGCGGTCGGCGGCGTGCGCATCGGCGTCGCCGACGCGGTCGCGGTGACGATCGGCGGCGGCGGCGGGCTCGATCACGCCATCGGCGCGCCCGAGCTGCGCGTGTTCGGCTCGGTCAGCTTCGCGCCCGGCATGTACAAGCCGATCAAGGCCGAGGCGGCGTGTCCCGAGGGCACCGCGCCCGACGGCATCAGCGGCTGCGCCGACGCGACCGGCGACCGCGATCACGACGGCATCCCCGACAAGGAAGACAAGTGCCCCGACCAGCCCGAGGATCACGACGGCTTCGAGGACGACGACGGCTGCCCCGATCTCGACAACGACAAGGACGGCATCCCGGATCTCCAGGACCGCTGCCCGAACGACGCCGAGGACGGCAAGGAGCCATACCCGAAGGACGGCTGCCCGGGCACGAAGCGTGACTCCGACGGCGACGGCATCCCCGACGCGTACGATCAGTGCCCGCTCGAGGAGGAGGACTTCGACAACTTCGAGGACGGCGACGGCTGCCCCGATCTCGACAACGATCACGACGGCATCCCCGACGCCGCGGACAAGTGCCCGGTGTGCCCCGAGGACAAGGACGGCGTCGAGGACCAGGACGGCTGCCCGGATCCCGACAACGATCACGACGGCATCCCCGACTCGCAGGACCAGTGCCCGACGCAGCCCGAGACCGTCAACGGCATCAAGGACGACGACGGCTGCCCCGACGCCGGCCCGCAGATCGTCAAGCTCGACGGCGACCGCCTGACGATCGACAAGCTGCCGACGATCGACCGCAAGGGCAACCTGACCAGGTCCGGCGAGGCGATCGCGGCGCAGATCGCGCTGGTGATGCGCGGCGCGAGCGTCGACGTGTCGTTCGGTCACCCGACCGTCACGAAGTGGCTGCTCGCGATCTCGATGAGGAACGCGAAGGATGCGCAGAAGCTCGGCGACGCGCTCAAGGCGTACCTCGACAAGAAGGGCATCCGCGGCGTCGAGGCGCTCGGCGCGGCTGGCCCGTCGAAGATCGGCGGCGTCGTCCAGGAGCGCGTCGACGTCGGCTCCGACGCCGCGCCGTTCACGTGCCCGGCGGGCATGGAAGTGAAGCCGCGCCCGGAGGCGGCGACGCCGAAGGGGCTGATGCCGGGCGCGCAGCCGCCGGCGCCCGCGACACCCGCGACGCCCGCGGCGGCCCCGCCCGCGGCAGCGGCTCCGGCGGCCACTCCGCCCGCCGCGGCGGCTCCGGCGCCCGCGCCCGCTCCGCCGCCCGCGGCGAAGCCCGAGGCGAAGAAGCCCGAATCGAAGAAGGCGCCCGCGGCTCCGGCGCAGAGGCCGGCCTCGAACGCGACCGGCGGCGAGCCGGAGATCGACCCCGGCAACTGAATAGGGAATAGGCAACAGAGAACCGAGAGCTGACAAGTTCCGGAACTTCTGACTTCCCGGTCCCCTGTTCCCTATTCCCTATTCTCTGCTGCCGCGCAGCACCTTCGCGCCGTCGCCGGTGATCGCCAGCACCTCGATCGGTCCGCCGTACAGGCGAGCGAGCCCGACGTCCACGCGCCACAGCTTGCCGTCGCACGCGCTCGTGATGCCGTGCTCCTGCACCGTGTGCGCGACGACCATGCGCTTGGCGCCGAGCGCCGCGAGCACGCGATCGAGCTCCGCACAGTCGACCGCGCCGGGCGTGCCCCACACGCGCGTCCACACCGGGCTGTCCTCGGCGACGAGCGCGAGCGGCGGCGTGTGGGCATCGCCGGCCTGGCCGTCGAGCCAGCAGCGCGCGGCGAGGTTCATCTCGTCCAGGTGCGGCACCCAGTCGGCCAGCACGCCCGCGTGCGACAGCACGGTGTCGCCGACGATCGCGACGATGTCGTAGTTCGCGAGCTGCTTCGCGACCGGTCCGCCCGGGCCCAGCGCGTGGACGCGATCGCCGCCGAAATCGCGCGCGCCGCCAGGCGTGACGTAGCGGAAGTCGCCGGCGGCGTTCATCAGCTCGTGGTTGCCGAGCAGCCGGATCACCTGTCCGCCCGCCGCACGCGCGTCGGTCTCGAGGCGCTCGAGCAGCGCGAGGATCTTCGACTCGTCGTCGCCGCGATCGAGCACGTCGCCGAGCTGGACGACCTCGAGGTCACCGCCGATCCACTGGTCGCGGTCGTCGATCGCGCCCGCCGCGCGAAGCGCCGCGCGTGCCGCGCCGAGATCGCCGTGCAGATCGCCGATCGCGACGACGCGCTTGGCCGCTGGCAGCTTCAGCGGCAGCGGCGCCAGCGTGCAGCCCGCGGACTTTGCCGGCGCGGGCGCCGGCGGCACCGGCGGCGCCGGCGCCGGGGCTTCGTGGTGGCCGCGATCACACGCGACGGCGAGCAACAGCAGCGCGAGCGCAGCCTTCATCGGCGCTTAGCCTAGCGTGTAAGCTGCCGGCGCGCGCGCGCGTTCGTTCGACATGCGCGTGCTCCCTCTCCTGTTCACCACTGGCTGCATGATGGGCGGCGCGATGCACCAGGCGACGCTCGCCGGCCAGTGCGCCGAGACCGACGTCGCGTGCGCGCGCCGCCACCCGATGGCGCCGATCGCGGTAGGTGCGCGGTTCTATCCCGATGTCGCGACCGACGTCGCCGGCACGTCGACGCCGAACCTGCGCCTCGAAAGCGCGGTCCCGGGGATCGTCGCGATCGACGGCGGCGCGCTCGTCGGCAAGCAGCCCGGCGCGAGCGCCGTGCTGATCTCGACCGACGACGGCTCCGTCGTCGACTTCGTGCACGTGTGGGTCGCGCCGGTGTCGACGATCACCGTCGCGCGCCGCGACGGCGAGCGGATCGCCGGCCCGCTCGCGCTCGCGGTCGGCGAGGACGTCGTGCTGCAGCCCGCGCTGTGGAACGGCGCGCAGCGGCTGACCGGCGCCGCCGACGTCGCGTGGACCGCGAGCGACACCACGCCGCTCGCGATCCTGCGCGACGGCTCGCCGGATCGCCGCCGCCTCAAGGCGCGCGCTCCCGGCAAGGCGACGATCACCGTCGCGCTCGGTAGCGCGCAGACGTCGATCGACGTCGAGGTGGTGCCGTGACCGACGACCACGGATCGAGCCGCGCCCTCGCCCTCGCCGCGGCCGCGCTCGCGCTCGCCGCGTGCAACCCGTACCTGTCGGCGCAATCGCCGGCGCCGCCCGGCCGCACCGCGCGGCTCGACGAGGTGACGAGCTGGCTCGGCCACCTGAAGAGCTACCGGCTGGCGCTGTCGACCGGCGTCGCCATCGCGATCACGTGCAACCTCGGCGGCCCGTGCGAGCACCTCGTGGTGACCTCCGACGACCCGTCGATCGCCGAGGTGCGCCCGGCCTCGCTCGGTGTGCTCCAGGCGAGCAGCTGGACCAACGAGCAGACGGCCTCCGCGCTCGTCGTCGTCGCCCGTGCGCCCGGCCGCACGCATGTCCACGTCCGCGCAAAAGAAGGCGTCCGGGACATCGCGGTGACCGTGGTGCCGGCAAACCCGACAGCTGCAGTTGCCACCGGATCGTGATCTCGCGGGCTTGGCGGTGGCCTGCGACTTGCTCGTACTCCGAGCATGCTCGCCGCCGTCGAGACCGTGCTCGCGTTCGGACTGATCGGTTACACGCTCGTCCGCCTGTTCAGGGCGGAGGCACGTTAGCGACCAGGCCGACGACGACCGTGATGTTGTCGTCGCCGCCGCGGTCGTTCGCGAGCTCGATCAGCTGCTGCGGCAGCCGGCGGTACCACGTCATCGCGACGATCCGCTCGAGCTCGCCGTGCTCGACGTAGTTCGACATGCCGTCGGAGCACAGCAGGAAGCAGTCGCCCGGCGACACCGGCACGCTCTTGAGCTCGGCATCGATGTCGCGCTCGAAGCCGATCGACTTCGTGATCACGTGGCGGAACTTGCTCGCCTTCGCCTCGGCCTCGCTGATCGCGCCGCTCTTCAGCTGCTCGGCGATCCACGAGTGGTCCTCGGTGAGCTGGCGCAGCTGGCCGTCGCGGAACATGTAGCAGCGCGAGTCGCCGGCGTGCGCGACGTGCGCCTTGCCGGCATGCACGAGCACGGAGGTGAGCGTGGTGCCCATCCCGCGCAGATCCGGCTTGTCCCACGCCGCCTCGAAGATCGCGCCGCTCGCGCGCTTGACGATGCCCTTCATGAGCTCGAGCGCGGGCGAGAACACGATCTGCGCGCCGCCGGGCGGCAGCGTGTCGAGCGTGCGCGGCATCGTCGGGGCGACGTCGCCCGTCGGATCGTCATCGACGATCGCCGGCATCTCCTCGGTCGTGCGCACCGCGAGCTTGCGCTGGCGCTCGAGCGCCGCCTCGAAGTCGCCGCGCGCGTCCGTCAGCTCCTTCGCGAGCAGCTCGACCGCCATCCGGCTCGCGGTCGCGCCGCCCTGATGGCCGCCCATGCCGTCGGCGACGGCCATCACGCCGGTGTCAGGATCGACGAGGTAGCTGTCCTCGTTGCGCTCGCGCTTCTTGCCCGGGTCACTCTGCCCCCACGCCCACAGCCTCATGCATATTCCGCCGAGCGCTCGCTGATGTTCCCATCCTCGCAGCGCAGGATCTTGCCCTTGCCGTCGACCTTGGTCAGCAGGCTGACCGGGCGCGTCCACAGCTTCGCGGTGTTGCGCAGCGTGTCGCGCGCCTGGCCGCCGTCGAGATCGACGCCCTCGTGGATGTGGCGGAGCAGCAGCTCGCTGCGGTTCTCGAAGTTGCCGTCCTCGACGACGATGTGCGGCTGGCCCCGGTTGGTCAGCATCTTCAGCAGCTGGTCCTTCACCTTCTTGAACTCGCGGCTCATGATCTCCCAGTTGCCCGTGCGCTCCTGGAAGCCGAACGTGTAGAACTTCTGCTCGACGCAGAACTCGAGCGTGAAGAACTCGTCGAGGAACGTGATGTCGTTGTAGAGCCGGCGCACCTCGAAGATCTTCTTGCGCCCCATGCCGGTGCGCAGATCCCAGTTGCGCTTCTGCTCCATCGAGTCGCACTCGTCCCACTCCTTGCCGAACTGGCCCTTGTTCCAGCGCTCCTCGATGTTGCGGTAGAGCTCGACGCCGAGCTTGTACGGGTTCAGCCGCCCGGGGGCGGTCGCCAGCACTCCGCTACACGCGTCGGCGTAGTCGATGACCTCGGCCGCGGTCAGCGCCTTCTCGGTGAGGATCTTCGAGTGCCAGTACGTCGCCCAGCCCTCGTTCATGATCTTCGTCATCGCCTGCGGCGCGAAGTAGTAGGCCTCGTCGCGCACGATCTCGAGGACGTCGCGCTGCCAGTGCTCGAGCGGCGCGTGCTCGATCAGGAACTGCAGCACGTCGCGCTGCGGCTGCTCGGGGAACCGGCGCCGCTGCTTCTTCGCCTCTTCCTCGCGCTTCTTCTTCTGCGCCTCGAGGTACTCGGGCGGGTTGATGAAGGAGTCCATGTACCCCTTCGCGCGCAGCCGCCCGCTGTTCGGCTCCTCGTCGTCGTCCGCGCCCTCCTTCTCGGGGCGCGCGCGCACGATGTACGCGCTCATCGGATCGATCAGGTTCTCGAGCGAGAGGCAGGTGTCGATGAAGTCCTCGACGGTCTCCTGCCCCCAGCGCGCCATGTGCCGGCGCGTGCGCGCGGCATGGTTCGCCATGCCGTCGATCATCTTGCGGTTCGTCTTCGAGAAGAAGTAGTTGTTCTTGAAGAAGTCGACGTGCGCGGAGACGTGCGCCATCACGACCTTCTGATCGGTCGTCGAGTTGCCCTCGAGCAGGTACGCGTACGCCGGGTTGGTGTTGATCACCATCTCGTAGATCTTCGACAGGCCCCACTCGTAGCTCTTGCTGAGCTGCTCGTAGTCCATGCCGAAGCGCCAGTGCGGGTAGCGCGTCGGGAAGCCGCCGTACGCGGCGACCTCGTTCATCGTCTTGTAGTCGAGGACCTCGTAGAGGATCGGGAAGAAGTCGA
>JBLMXA010000212.1:0-4169 GCA_050257515.1 Acidobacteriota bacterium
GCTCGTCGCGCACCGGCGCTGGTGGCTCGCCGCGCTCGCGCTCGCGGCGCCGAGCCTGATCGTCACCGTGCCGGTCGCGCCGAGCCTGGTCGCCGGCGCGTACGCGCAGACGCTGCCCGGCGCGCGCGCGGTGCCGTACGTCGTGCCGCTCGTCGCGTGGCTCGCCGTGGCGGCGGCGATCGCGGCGGGCCGCCGCCTGCTGCGCGACGGCGATCTCGTGTCGCGCGCGATCGCGATCGTGTCGGTCGCCGGCGTCGCCGGCGGCCTCGTGTCGGTCGAGCGCCACGTGCTGCGCGCCGGCTATCCCGCGCTCCACGTCGGTGCGACGCTCGCGGTGATCGTGCTCGTCGGCGTCGCCGTGCGCGTCGCGTGGCGCGCCTCGCTGCCCGCCGTGATCGGCGCCGCCGTCGCCGCCCTCGCGCTCGGCACCGCCGCGGCGTCGTGCGCCTACGGGCTCGCCGCGCCCGCCGATCGCGCGCGGCTCGCGACCTACGGCGATCAGACGAAGGACCTCGTGCGCGTGTGGCGCGCGATCCTCGACTTCGATCGCGATGGCTCGTCGGCGCTGCTCGGCGGCGGCGACTGCGACGACTTCGATCGCTCGCGTCACCCCGGCGCGCTCGAGATCGCCGGCGACGGCATCGATCAGGACTGCGACGGCATCGATCCGCCGAAGCCGCCGCCGCCGCCACCGCCGCCGGCCGACGCGGCAAGCTGGCGCGCGTCGCCCGCGGTCACCGCGCTGCTCGCGCGCACGAAGGGCATGAACGTCGTGCTGATCACCGTCGACGCGCTGCGCTTCGGCCCGCTCGCGCCCGACGCACCCGACCGCGCCGACTTCCCGCGGCTGACGAAGCTGCTCGACGACTCGGTGTGGTTCGTGCGCTCGGTCGCGCCCGCGTCGGGCACCGACGTGTCGCTGTCGACGATCCTCACCGGCCGCTTCGATCCGTACCAGCGCGTCGACACGACGCTGCCCGAGGCGCTGCGCGCGCACGGCTACCACACGCTCGCGGTGATCCCGCGCGAGGTCCTGCGCTTCGTGGGCGAGGTGCTGATCGGTCGCGGCGAGGATCGGGTGGCGACCGTGCGCACCGACACGAAGAAGCAGGACGTCGGCGATCACGTCAGCGCCGACGAGACGACGACCGCCGGGCTCGCCGGCATCGACCGGCCGCCGTTCTTCCTGTGGGTGCACTACTTCGACGTCCACGAGCACCACCAGATCGACGTGCCGCGCGCGCTGCTCGACGCCGTACACCCCGGCGCGTCGCCGGTGATCCACAAGTACCGCGCGCTGCTCCGCGCGATCGATACCGAGATCGGGCGCCTCGTCGACTCGCTGGATCTCGATCACACGATCGTGATCTTCGCGAGCGATCACGGCGAGGCGCTCGCCGAAGATCCGCGGCTGCTCGACACCCACGGCGTCGTCGCGTACGCCCCGCTCGTGCGCATCCCGCTCGCGATCCGCGTGCCGGGCGTGCCGCCCGCGCGCGTCATGGATCCGGTGTCGCTCGTCGATCTCGCGCCGACCGTGCTCGAGCTCGTCGGCGCGCCCGGCGCGATCGGGCCGCTCGATGGCACCGACCTGGTGCCGGTGCTGCTCGCTGCGCCCGCCGCGCTGCGCCCGCCCGCCGATCGCGCGATCGCGATCCACGAGGAGCAGCAGTGGTCGGTCGTGGTGTGGCCGTACCAGCTCCTCGTCCGGCCGGCGGACAACCTGACCGAGCTCTACGAGCTCGAGCGCGATCCCGCCGAGCACGACGATCTCGCGGCGCGCCTGCCCGACGTCGTCACGAAGCTGCGCGCGCGCTACGCGGAGTTCCCGCCGGTCAAGGTCGATCGCACGCCCGCCGGCCGCACGGTTCGCGAGCAGCAGGCACGGAGGCCCTGAGATCTAGACCACAAAGACACAAAGGCCACAAAGCCCAGAGTCTTTTCCGGTCTTCGTGACCTTTGTGTCTTTGTGGTTAGTTCTTCTCTTCTCTTCGTAGCCGCGCCGCGACCGCGCGCGCGACGAGCGCGAGCGCCACGGCGGCGCAGCCGTGCGCGGTGACGAGCAGCAGTGGCGATAGCCACGCGGTGAAGTGCGGCACGACCGGCGCGACGTGCGCGCCGAGCAGCGCGGGCCACGCACCGCAGGCGGTCGCATCGGCGGCGACGGCGGCGAACGGCAGCGCGAGCTGCGCGACGACGACGCGCGCGAGCGTCGTGGTGCGCAGGCCGAACCACGTCGCGATCGCGCACACGGCGAGCGCGGGCAGCCACGGTAGGTACATCGCGCGGCCGGCGGGCGCGTAGATCATCGGCGTCGACAAGGTCGGCACGCCGCGCACGAGCACGAGCGAGGCCGCGGCGATCGCGAGCCACCACGGCGCCAGCCACCATCGCCGTGGCCACGTGCCCGCGAACGCGCCGATCACGAGCAGCACGATCGCGACCGCGCCGGCGGCGAGCGGCAGCGGCGGCAGCGCCTGGTCGGGCGCGAGCGGCGCGGCGAGCGCGACCGACAGCGGGCGGCCGCGCGACGCGAGCTCGAGCTTGGCGCCGAGCGAGTCGGCGAGCGCGCGGGCGACGTCGACGACGTGGACGCGCGGGCCCTTCGGGGGCGCGATCCCCGGCCCCGCGATGCAGCCGGCGACCTGACGCACCGCGCGCTCGTCGCCGCCGTGACCGCCGTGCGGGCCAGCGAGGTGCCCGTGGTCCGACAGCAGGAACCACCGCGCGCCGGGCGCCGCGGCGACGAGCTCGGCGATCGTCGCGTCGGCATCGCGCGCGGCCGCGGCGTACTCGGGCGAGTCGTGGCCGTGGTGGTGACCGGCGTCGTCGACCGCGAGCACGTGCACGAACACGAGCCGCGCGTCGCTCGCGACCGCGGCGCGCGCCGTCGCCTTCCAGTCGCCGCCCTCGTCGACCTGCGCGAAGCCGAGCGAGCGCGCGATCCAGCCGTGGCTCTCGGCGACCGCGCGGCTGCCCGCGATCTGCGCCGGGATGCCGCGCGTGTCCAGCGGCGGCACGAGCCCGCGATCGCCGCGGTTCGAGACGATGCCGGTCTGCTGCTGCGTCAGCCCGGTCCACAGCGCGACCTCGACCGGCAGCGACACGCTCGGGAACCCGACGTCGACGGTCAGCTGCACGCCGCGCGCGCACGCGGCGGTCCACGCCGGCAAGCTCGCCGCGGTGTCGACGGCGAGCCCGTCGACGAGCACGACGCGCACGCGCTGCGCAGGCGGCAGCCCGGGCCCGGAGCCGACCGGCAGCAGCGCGGGCTCGCTCGGCGCCGCGTCGTACGTCGTGAGGTCGTCGATGATCCGGTGGCGCTCGACGACGAGCCCGAGCGCGAGCGCGAGGAGCACCGCGGCCACTCCGACGCGCGCCACGTTCGGCCGCATCAGTCCGCCGGGGTGTCGATCGGCGCGTCGGGCGGCGCGTCGGGCGGGATCGGCAGCGCGCCGAGCGGCTGCTTCCACGGCTCGTCGCCGAGCAGCGGCACCGGCAGCAGGCGCAGCACCGCCGGCAGCACCATGCCGTCGGTGACGAGCGGCATGTGCGGGTACTGCGCGCGCACGTAGACGGCGCGCGCGGTCTTGGCCTCGGCCGGCCACGTGCCCCAGGTCGGGGGCACGCGATCGAGCACGAGCGTGCCAGGGATGTCGTGGAGGAACTGCTCGTTCCATTGCAGCGTGTCCTCGCCGACCGTCACCAGGCGGTGGCGCGGCGAGGATTTCCACCACGCCTCGATCTGCTCCTCGTTCGCGTACATCGCGTCGATCATGACGAGCTGGTCGACGAGCGGCTCGTCGAGCCACGTGTCGATCGTGCGGAACGCGCCGGAGTGGCCGACGACCGCGGTCAGCGCCATGCCGCGCGGCACGCCGGTCTTCTCCTCGACCGTGCGCAGCAGCTCCGAGAGGCTCGGATAGTTCACCGGCGTGCGCGCGCCGCTCGGCGCCTCGGGCACGATGAACATCGCGTCGAGCGCGCTCATCGCGAACTGCTCGGGGAGGTGATGCCCGGTCCACGCCGAGTCGGCGTCGTCGTAGTAACCGTGCAGGTACACGATCGTCGCGCCGGTGTCGGGGTGGAAGCTCGGCGGGATCCACACGTGGATCGGGCCGTGTGGGCCGTCGATCCGGACGTGCGTGCCCTGCGCGGCCGCGATCGTG
>JBLMXA010000213.1:0-3768 GCA_050257515.1 Acidobacteriota bacterium
ACGATCGCGGCGACCGCATCGTCGACGCCCTCCTCGAACCGCGTCGAGCGATCGAGCAGCGCCTCGGCCTCGGCGGTGCCCACGGCCACGGTGCGCAGCATCTACTTCTTCTTCTCCGGCAGCTTCGCCTTCTTGGGGTCGTACTTGTCGAGGTCGGGCCGGGGGTTGTTCGGATCGTAGGGCTCCTTCTCCTCCTGTTTCGGCTTGGCCTCGTCGGGACCGGGCGGCAGCGGCCCCTCGAGCGCGCCGCCCGGCAGATCGGAGGGGTAGCGATCGACGTAGCTCGCGACCATCGCCTTCGGCACGTCGTCGCGGCCGCGGCCGCCGATCTTGATCACGTGCTGCTTCGCCGGCCACATCACCCACGACTCGCCGCGGCCGTTGATCGTCAGCGTCCGCGCTCCCGCGATCTTCGCCTCGTCGACGGCGTAGCCCTGCTCCGCGGCGAGCCGGCGCGCGAGCTTGACCGTCGCGCGGACGATGCCGTCGTCGCGGTCGTAGCGTGTAACAAACACGTTGACCACGTCCTTGTCGTCGACGTGCCCCGTCTTCTCCGCTGCGTCGCTGACATAGCTCGCGGTGAACCCCTCGCCGCGATTGCCCTCGATCATCACCTCGACGTCGAGCACCGGCTGGAACCGCCGGAACTTCCACGCGCCGAGGTCGGCCTCGACCACTCCACGCTTGGGCTGGGGTGGGTGGCCACCGCACGCGGCAAAGATCACCACCCCGGCGAGTAGCAAACGCATGTGTCCGTTATCGTACTCGATGAATCCGTTGACAGCAGACGTCCGAGGAAGAATAGTCCCGGCACCCATGGCCAGCTTTCTGTTCTCGTCCGAATCCGTGACCGAAGGTCATCCCGACAAGCTCTGCGATCAGGTCTCCGACGCGGTGCTCGATGCGTGCCTCGCCGCCGACCCGCTCAGCCGCGTCGCGTGCGAGACCGTGACGAAGACCGGCTTCGTCCTGCTCGCCGGCGAGATCACGACGAAGGCTCAGCTCGACTACCAGAAGCTGGTTCGCAGCGTCGTCCGCGACATCGGCTTCGTCGGCAGCGAGACCGGGTTCGACGCCGACACCTGCGCGGTGATGGTGTCGGTCGCTCAGCAGTCTCCCGATATCGCGCAGGGCGTCGACCGCGGCGATCCCGCGAAGCAGGGCGCCGGCGATCAGGGCCTGATGTTCGGCTACGCGTGCGACGAGACGAAGGAGCTGATGCCGCTGCCGATCCACCTCGCGCACCAGCTCGCGTACAAGCTCGCGGAGGTGCGCAAGAAGAAGGTCAAGGGCATCGACTGGCTGCGCCCCGACGGCAAGACCCAGATCTCGGTCCGCTACGAGGACGGCCAGCCGGTCGGCATCGAGGCGATCGTCGTGTCGACGCAGCACGACGACAAGGTCAAGCAGAAGACGATCGAGGAGGCGATCCGCGAGCACGTGATCAAGCCGATCGTCCCCGCGAAGCTGATGTCGAACAAGACGAAGATCCACGTCAACCCGACCGGCCGCTTCGTCATCGGCGGCCCGTACGGCGATGCCGGCCTCACCGGCCGCAAGATCATCGTCGACACCTACGGCGGCATGGCCCGCCACGGCGGCGGCGCGTTCTCGGGCAAGGATCCGAGCAAGGTCGATCGCTCGGCCGCGTACTACGCGCGCTACATCGCGAAGCACGTCGTCGCCGCCGGCCTCGCGCGCCGCTGCGAGGTCCAGTTCGCGTACGCGATCGGCGTCGCCGAGCCGGTGTCGATGCTCGTCGACACGTACGGCACCGGCGCCGTCTCGGACGACAAGCTGACGAAGGCCGTGCTCGCGACGTTCGACGCGCGTCCCGGCATGCTGATCCAGGAGCTCGACCTGCGCCGTCCGATCTTCCGCAAGACCTCCAACTACGGCCACTTCGGCCGCGAGGAGCCGGAGTTCACGTGGGAGAAGACGCCGCTCGTCGACAAGCTCAAGGAGCACGCGAAGGGCGGCAACGGCCACGCGGTGGCGAACGGCAAGGTCCCGGCGAAGAAGCCGGGCAAGACGAAGGCGTCCGCGGTCGCACGTGCGTGAGCGGCTCGCGGTCGCGGCGATCCTCGCGATCGGCGCGGCCGCGTGCAGCAAGCATCCGGCGATGAACGACGAGGCGCGCGCCCGCGACTTCGTCGGCCACCTCGCGAAGCGCGACTTCGCCGGTGCGGTCGCCGCGTTCGACGATCGCATGAAGGCCGGGCTGCCCGCCGACAAGCTGGCCGGCGTGTGGACGCAGGTCGAGGGCCAGTTCGGCGCGTTCGAGCGCGTCGACAAGCTCGAGGTGACCGACCACCGCGTCGTCGCGCACGCGACGTTCGCGAAGGCCTCGCTCGTGCTGCGCATCTCGCTCGATCCGGACGGCAAGATCGGCGGCTTCTACATCTCGCCCGCCGACACCGCGAAGGGCTGGACGTCGCCGCCGTACGCGAAGCCCGGCGCGTTCGAGGAGCGTGACATCAAGGTCGGCGAGCTGCCCGGCACGCTGACCGTGCCGAAGGGCGCGACGCACTACCCGGTGCTCGTGCTCGTCCACGGCTCGGGGCCGAACGATCGCGACGAGACGATCGGCGCGGTCAAGCCGTTCGCGGATCTCGCCCAGGGGCTCGCGAGCCGCGGCATCGCGGTGGTGCGTTACGACAAGCGCACGCGCGTCGACCCGGCCGGCGTGCGCACGCAGACCGACGAGGTCGACGACGCCGCGCACGCGGCGGTCGCGCTCGCGCGCGCGCTGCCCGACGTCGATCCCGAGCGCGTCGCGCTGCTCGGCCATAGCCAGGGCGGCTACCTCGCGCCGCGCATCGCGAAGGCGGATCCCGCGATCAAGCGGCTCGTGATCCTCGCCGGCTCGACGCGCCCGCTCGAGGACTCGCTGCTCGCGCAGCTGCGCTACTTCGCGACGCTGTCGCCCGGCGATCGCAAGATGAAGGACGCGATCGCCGAGGCCGAGCAGTTCAAGCAGACCGTCGACGACCCGAAGCTCGCGCCCGACACCATGGTCAAGCTGCCGTTCGACGGCACGGTCCCCGGCGCGTACTTCCTCGAGGTCCGCGACTACCATCCGGCCGAGGTCGCGGCCCAGCTGACGATCCCGCTGCTCGTGCTGCAGGGCGAGCGCGACTACCAGGTCACGGTCGCCGACGACTTCGCGGCGTGGCAGAAGGCGCTCGCCGGCCACGCCAACGCGACGCTGCGCACGTATCCCGGCCTCAACCACGCGTTCACGCACGGCGAGGGACCGCCGTCGCCGGCCGACTACCAGCACCCCGGGCACGTCGACGAGCACGTGATCGACGACATCGCCGCGTACCTCGACGCACCCTGACACCTACCCTGTTGCCGTACGACCATTGCGCTAACGCCCCGGCCCGCGAGATCGCTAGGATCGAGGCGTGCGGGGGAGCGTGTCCGTCCTCATCGTCGTTGCGGGGTGTTCGTTCACGCATGGCAACGCGTCCGGCAACGTCGCCGGCGACGGCGGTCCCGACAGCCGCATGCCCGACGCGCGCGGCAGCGGCTTCATGGACGCGCCCGGTACGACCGGCAGCGGCAGCGCGACGTTCGACGCGACCGCGAGCACGCAGGCCACCAACACGTCGAGCGTGAGCTGGACGCATACCGCGTCCGGCCCCCACGGGCTCGTCGTCGTCGGCGTGTCCTGGGGCAGCAGCGACACCCCCGTCGCCGATGTCAGCTACGGAGGGACGGTGATGACGTTGATCGGGGCCGAGATCAACAACACGAAGCAAC
>JBLMXA010000214.1:0-2773 GCA_050257515.1 Acidobacteriota bacterium
CAAGCGCTCCGTCGTCGCGAGCTCGTGGTGATCGATCGCGATGCCGACGAGCGTGGTCGACAGCGTCTTGCCTGCGGAGCGCAGGTCGTGCAGCTCGTCGGGCCCGTCGCCGGCGAAGTACTCGTCGACGACGAGCTTGCCGTGGCGCGCGATCGCGAGCGCGTGGATCGCCGGGCTCGCCGGCGAGGTCGGCACCGCGGCGACGAGGTCGCGCACGATCGCCTGCAACGCGGCGGGATCGAGTCCGACCTGCTCGGGTGTCGCCACCGGCCAGCCATCGCCGAGGTCGCGCACCGGCTGCAGCGTGCCGCCATCACCGGCGGGCCGCGGATAGAAGCCCGGCGCGTGGTCGCGATCGCGCCGCGTCAGGTCGAACGCGACGTCGACGCCGGCGACGCGTGCGTGCAGGTGGTCGCCCGCGAGCGTCGCGCGGATCGCCGCATCGCCCTTCGCGTCGCGGAACACGAGCTCGCGGCCGCCCGCGCTCGTCTCGAGCCGCAGCATGCCGAGCCGGCGGCCGAGGTTGACCTCGGTCTCGCGCACGAACGCGGCCCCGTCGGCCGCGACGTGCAGGTACAGGCGCAGGCGCGCGGGCAGCGGCGCGACCGTGCCCGTCCAGCGCGCAGCGCCCGCGGGCGCCAGCACGATCATCGTCGCGTACGGACCGAGCAGCTCGCCGCCGCGCTGCCGCCACCGCGCCCGCGGCTCGCCGCGTGCGACGCGCACGCGCAGCTCGCCACTCGCGAGCTCGCCGCGCCATTCGTCGTGGTCGCGTGCGAGCTCGACCGACTCGCCGGCGAGCTCCGCGCGCCAGCGCTCGCCGTCGCGGACGAGCACCAGCGATCCCGAACCGCTCGCCGGCTGCTCGAGCTCCTGTCCCCACAGCCCCGCGATGCTCGTCGTCGCGTCGCTCGGCGGCACGCCTGCCGGCGAGGAGCTGCCACGCGTGGCCACCGGCGACGAGCGGCCGTGCCCGCACGCACCGGCGAGCGCGGCCGCGAGCGCGACCACGCGCCACGCGGTCACGGCAGCTCCGCGAGGCGAGCCTGCAGCACGTCGATGCCGCTGGTCATGTTGTCGTGCAGCCGCCGGCACGCCTCGGCGAGATCGCGGCGACGCAGCGCGCGCAGGATCGTCGCGTGCTCGCGCACCGCCGACGCGATGCTCTTCGGATCGCCGAAGTAGAGGTGCTCGTACCTTCGCGTCCGCCACATCATCTGCCGGATCAGCTCGATCAGCGTGTGGTTCGGACAGCCGGCGAGCAGCATGAAGTGCCAGCGGTCGTCGTGCTCGATCGCCTTGCCCGGATCGGTGAGCTCCGCGAGCTCCGCGTTGACGATCTCGAGGTCCGTCAGCTGGTCCTTCGGCGGCACGCCGGCGAGCTCGAGCGCCCACGGATCGAGCCGCGCGCGGATCGCGTACAGATCGCGGTGCTCCGCCGCGCTCAGCGGCCGGACGTAGAACCCGAACCGCGGTCTCGCCTCGACGAAGTGCTCGCCCGCGAGCCGCGTCAGTGCTTCGCGCAGCGGCGTGCGGCTCACCGCGAGCTCCTGGGCGAGGTGGACCTCGTTGATCCGGCTGCCGGCCGCGAGCTGGCCGCCCAGGATCCTCGTCCGGATCTCGGCCTCGACCCCGTCACGCAGGCTGGTCCCGAGCGTCCGCATGCATACTGTATACAGTATGAAGAGCAGACGGTCGAGCGTTTCGGTCTTTTTGCCGGTTCCCAAACCTCGAACGTCGCGTGTCATAGGCACGAGACCCCATGCTGCTTCGCTGCTTCCTCGTGCTCGCCGCGCTCGCCGGGACCGCGCGCGCCGACTACGCGATCGTGGTCGGCTCGAACGCCGGGGGGCCCGGCCAGGCCGACCTCCGGTATGCCGAGGACGACGCGCGCAAGGTCGGCGCGCTGCTCGTCGATCTCGGCGGTTACTCGCGCGACCAGGTCGAGATCGTCGTCCACCCGACGCCCGACCAGCTGCGCGACCAGCTCGCGCGCCTCGCCGAGCGCGTCACCGCCGATGCCGCCGCGGGCAAGCAGTCGCGCGTGTTCTTCTATTACAGCGGTCACGCGCGCGCGTCCGCGATCGATCTCGGCGCCGGCGAGGTGCCACTCGTGGAGCTCCGCCAGCGGCTGTTCGCGGTGCCGGCGACGCTCACCATCGTCGTGCTCGACGCGTGCCAGAGCGGCGCGTTCTCGCGCATCAAGGGCGCGCAGCCGGCCGCCGACTTCTCGTTCAGCTCGCGCCAGCACCTCGATGCGAGTGGCATCGCCGTGCTCGCGTCGTCGACCGGCAGCGAGCTGTCGCAGGAGAGCGAGCAGCTGCACTCGTCGTACTTCACGCACCACCTGCTCGTCGGCCTGCGCGGCGCCGGCGACGCGAACGGCGACGGCGAGGTCACGATCGACGAGGCGTATCGCTACGCGTATCACCAGACGCTGCTCGCGACCGCCGAGACCGCGGTCGGCGGCCAGCACGTCACGTTCGAGGCCGATCTCAAGGGCCACGGCGAGGTGCCGCTGTCGTTCCCGCGCGCCGCGACGTCGACGATCGAGCTGCCGGCCGCGCTCGAGGGCCAGGCGCTCGTCGAGGATCGCCGCGCGCACGCGGTGATCGCCGAGACCTACAAGGCGAAGGGCGCGCCGGTGCGCATCGCGGTCGCGCCCGGCGACTACGAGGTGATCGTGCGCCACGGCACGACGCTGTCGCACTGCAACGTGTCCGGCGGCGGCGTCGTCGATCTCGATCACTGCACGAGCGAGGCCATCCACGAG
>JBLMXA010000215.1:0-4072 GCA_050257515.1 Acidobacteriota bacterium
AGGTCGTCTCGCTCAAGGACTACGGCGCCTTCATCGAGCTCGAGGAAGGCATCGAGGGTCTCGTCCACATCTCCGAGATGTCGTGGACGCGCCGCGTGAAGCACCCGTCGAAGATGGTCGCGGTCGGCGACATGGTCGAGGCGGTCGTGCTCGACGTCGACGTCAAGCAGAACCGCATCTCGCTCGGCATGAAGCAGCTCGAGCCGAACCCGTACGAGCAGCTGACCGAGAAGTACCCGCCGGGCACCGTGGTCAAGGGCCACGTCCGCAACATCGCGGACTTCGGTATCTTCGTCGAGATCGAGGAAGGCATCGACGGCCTGGTCCACATCAGCGACATGAGCTGGACCCAGCGCGTGAAGCACCCGAGCGAGCTGTTCCAGAAGGGTGACGAGGTCGAGGCGGTGCTGCTCAACATCGACACCGGCGACGGCGACAAGCCGAAGATCTCGCTCGGCATCAAGCAGCTGGTTCCGGATCCGTGGGACAAGATCCCGTACGAGTATCCCGCCGGCAAGATCGTCGACGGCAAGGTGCTCAAGGTCCTCGACTTCGGCGCGTTCGTCGAGCTCGAGAAGGGCGTCGAGGGGCTCGTCCACGTCAGCGAGATCAGCGACGAGCACGTCGAGGATCCGCGCACGGTGCTCCAGCCGGGCCAGGCCGTGAAGGTCCAGGTGCTCCACGCCGATCCGGCCGAGCGCAAGATCGGCCTGTCGATCAAGGGCGCGAACCGCGCGAAGGAGCTGGCGGACGCGCAGGGCTACGCCTCGCCGAACGCCGGCGGCGCCACGCTCGGCGACAAGTTCCGCGGCAAGCTCGACAAGCTGAAGCCCAAAGAGACGCACTGAGCGGACTTCGCTCGCTGCTAACCTGAAGGCCGCCCACGAGGCGGCCTTTGTTGTTTCGTGTTGGCGCGGCTGGCACGCGGTCCGCGGTAACTAGCCGCGATGCGCTGGCTCGTCCTGCTGCTCTCGTGCTGGACCGCGGTGGCGTCCGCCGAGCCCCGGCGGGTCGCGGTCGTCGTCGGCAGCAACCGCGGCGCCGCCGACCAGGCGCCGCTGCACTACGCCGAGGCCGACGCGGGCAAGCTCGCGCGCGTGCTGGTCGCGCTCGGCCACGTCGCGCCCGACGACCTGTTCCTGGTCGAGGGCGGCACCGCGGGCGCCGTCACCGACGCGCTCGCCCAGGCGCGCCGGCGGATCGGCGGTGGCCACGCGACGCTCGTGTTCTACTTCGCCGGGCGCGTCGATGGCGACGCGCTCGAGCTCGCCGGCGAGCGGCTGGCGCTCGCGGACATGCGCGGGCAGCTCGCGGCCAGCGGCGCCGACACGCGCGTCGTGATCGTCGATGGCTGCCAGCCCGTGGCGCCGCGCAGCGCGCCGCTCGCGCGGGCGTTCGACCTGCATTACGCGGCCGACGGCGCCGACGTCTCGGTGATCTCGATCGCGAGCGATCCGCTCGCGCTCGAGTCGCCCGAGATCGGCGGATCGCTGTTCACCCACCACCTCGTGTCGGCGCTCCGCGGCGCCGCCGACGCGTCGGGCGACGGCGAGGTCACGATCGCCGAGGCGTACCGCTATGCGTACGAGCACCTGATGGACGCGCACGCCGACGTGCCGGCGCAAGGCGATGTCGCGCTGACCGAGCTCGGCATGCCCGCGGCGGCGCTCGAGCTGCCGCCCGGCTTCGATCGCGTGCTCGTCTACGCGCACGCGCGCGGCCAGGTGATCGCCGAGCTCGCGGCCGACGCACCGCACGTGCTCGCGGTCGAGCCAGGGCGCTACGAGCTGCGCGCGTGGCGCGGCGGCCAGGTCGTCGGCGGCCGCGTGCGCGTCGCCGATCACGAGCACCGGATCGTGCGCTGGGACGAGCTGTCCGTGCACGACCCGGTCGCGCGGCGCGGGACGGGCGTCGCCGAGGCCGCGCCGCTCGCGCCGGCGCCGCGGCCCGAGATGCTGGTCGCCGGCGGCGCGTCGGCGGGCGTGGCCGGTGGCGTCGGTGCGATGCCGGCGATGCGCGCCGAGGTCGCGCTGCCCGGCGGGCTCGGGCTCGCGGTGACCGCGAGCTCCAAGCGCGACGGCGACGGCTTCCGCGAGACCTCGACCGCGGCGCTCGTCGGCTACCGGCTCGGGCTCGCGCGCGGCGGCTGGGCAGCGTGGGGCGGCGCGGAGGCCGGCGGCGGGCTCGTCATGCAGACCCCGCTCGTCGGGCCGGTCGCGTATACGGGGGCGGCGCTCGCCGGGCCGTGCGCGGGCATCGCGCGCCGGCTGTCGGGCGAGATCTCGCTCGCGCTCGAGGCGGCGTTCCCGGTCGCCGTCCTGCACCGCGAAGGCGCGCTGCAGGCGATCGCGCTGCCGGCCGCGTGGCTCGGCGCGCGCTTCGCGCTGTGACGCGTCACTCGTCGACGCCGCGGCGGATCAGCTGCTGCCTGGCGTGCTCGCGCAGCTCGTCCGCGACGCCCGGATCGCGCACGATGTCCTCGAGCGTGCGCCGCAGCGTCTCGTCGTCACCCTGGTAGCGCGAGTAGTCGATCGCGGTGCGCGCGACCTCGGGATCGGAGTCGCGCATGAGCTGCGCCATCGCCTGGATCGCGCGCGGATCGTCGCTGCGGTAGATGCCCTCGATCGCGGCGCTGCGCTCGCTCGCGCTCGCGCTGCGGCTCGCCGCATACATCACGTCGCGCGCGCGGCTCGAGTCGGTGCGCGAGAGCGCGAGCACGGCCTGCGTGCGGACCTCGGGATCGCCGTCGCGCGTCAGGCCGACGAGCGTGTCGGTCGCGTGCTCGTCGCTGGCGCGGCCGAGCACCTGGATCGCGCCGCGCCGGATGTCCTTGTTGCGCGACGCCGTCGCGCGCTCGATCACGCGGCGCGCATCGCGCGAGCCGTTGTCGGACAGCGCCGACAGCGCCTGGCTCGCGACCTCGGCGTCGTCGCCGGCGATCGCCTCGCCCGCGAGCTGCAGGCCCTCGGGCGCGCCCGCGCGCAGGAGGTCCTTCATCACCTCGGGGCGCATGTTCGGATCGCTGCGCGCCGCGGACAGCAGCGCGGACTTCACGGTGTCGGTCATCGGCATGTCGCCGAGCGCGGACACCGCGGTCGCGGCGAGATCGCGATCGCTGCCGCTCGCCGCCGACATCAACGCCCGGCGAGCGTCATCGGTGCCGAGCCGCGCGAGCGCCTCGGCGGCGGCCCGCGCGTCGCCGTCGGTGCCGTTGAACAGCGCGTCCTGCAGCATGCGCCCGATCTCGGGATCTCCGGGCTGCGAGCGCGCGAGCGCGGCGAGCGCTTCCATCCGCACGTCGGGATCGTTCGCGAGCTGGAGCAGCAGGTCGTGCGCCTTCGCGGTGCCGGCGGCCTCGAGGATGCCGATCGCGTCGGTGCGCGTGGTGTCGCGCTTCGCCATGTCGGCGACGATCGCGAACGCGTCGTCGCGGCCGCTCTTGATCAGCCGCGGTAGCACGGCGCGCCGCTCGACGCTGCCGCCGTCCTTCGCGATCGCGAGCAGCGCCTGGTCGACGTCCTCGCCGCGGAGCTGCAGCAGCTGCTCGAGCGCGCCGGTGTCCTTCGCGCGGTCCGACATCGCCGCCTCGATCAGCAGCTCGCGCGCGCGGGGGCCGCCCCGGCTGGCGAGCGCGCCGCACGCGGCGTGCGCGTCGTCGCGGTCACCGTTCGCGAGGATGTCGCCGAGCAGCTCGATTGCATCGTCGCTGCCGAGGTCGGCGAGCGCGCCGATCGCGAGCGAGCGCGCGCGCTGGACGCCGCGGTTCGCGATGTCGCGCAGCGCGGGCAGGCCGGGGTCGCCGGCGCGCGCGAGCGCGGAGATCGCCGCGTCGAGGCGGTCGTCGTCGCCGCTCTGCGCGATCGCGGCGAGGTGCGCGACCAGCTCGTCGTCGATGTCGACGACCGCCGACATCGCCGCGCTCGCGACCTTCGCGTCGGGCACGTCGATCAGGCCGCGCACCGCGGTGCGAGCCGCGGGCGTCGCCGCGACGCCGAGCGCGGTGATCGCGGCGGTCGCGGCATCGCTGTCGCTGCCGCGCGCGAGCTCGACGAGCACCGCGACCGCGCGGTCG
>JBLMXA010000216.1:0-5564 GCA_050257515.1 Acidobacteriota bacterium
CGACGGCGTAGACCGCGAGAGTTGTTGACGGAATCACCGGCGGACTTCGCTATCATCGGACCGATGACGGACGCCGACTCGGTGTTGCGCGCCGTGGCCGCGGCGCCGCCGCAGCGTGCGCCCCAGCGGCAGGTGACCGCGATCGTCATCGATGCGCTGGACGCCGATGCACGCGAGCGTGCGCTCGAGCTCGCGGCCCGGTTCGAGCTCGCCGCGAGCGTGCGCGAGGATGGCAGGTGCCTGGCGACCGTGCCCGCCGACCGCGCGAACGCGGCGGCGTCTTGCGCCCTGGCGCTCCGCCGTGCGTGGCCGCAGGCTCGCGTCGCGCTCGCCACCGGTTCGATCGATGCGCGGCCCAGCGCGATCGCTCCACTCGTCGACCGCGCCGTGGCGCTCGCTTCCGATGATCAGCGCGAGCCGGCGATCGCGATCGATGCGGCCACCGGGAACCTGCTCGACGCGCGCTTCGAGGTGCGCTCGGCAGCCGGCGTCACGCTGCTCGTCGCCGAGCGCGCTGGGGCGGCGGCGAGCGGACGAGACGCGGCACCGGATGCCGCCGGTGAGGGGCGGATCGCGCGTGCCATGGATGCCGAGCGGCTCGTCAACATGCGGCAGCTGCTCGGGCTCGTCGCCCCCGTCACCGCGGCCAACGTGATCCGCGAGCTCGTGTTCGGCCGCACGGGGAGCACGATCTACTTCGCCGTCGCGTGGTTCGTCGTCGCGATCTCGCGCGTCGCGGTGATGCGCACGCGCCCGTCGGTGCCGCGCTGGATGCTGTACTCGCCGTTCTTCATCGACCTGCCGCTCGTGCTCGCGACGAACTTCCGGTCCGTCATCGCCGGCGCGAGCCCGCAGCAGAACGCCGCGTTCATGCTCTGCGCGGCTGTCGTCATGCTCGCGGTGGCTCAGTTCGTGGTCTCACCCGGACGCGTCGCGATCATCGCGTCGGTGCTGCTCGTCGCGGCCTCGACGGCGTTCGCGATCGCGGGTCAGCCACGGCATGTCGTGCTGTCGACGATCTTCATCGGCACGATGGTCGCGATCGCCATCCTCAGCCAGGCCCGGACCAAGGCGTTGCTGCGCCGCATCGCCGCCGAAGCCGACGCGCGCGCGAGAGACGTCGAGGCGGCCAACGCCGAGCTGCGGCGACAGGTGGCGGAGCGGTCGCGCGATCTGTCGGTGGCGCTCGCGCGGCTCGCGAGCGCGCCCGACGGCGTGCGGCTCGCGCCCGGTGACGTCGTCGACGATCGCTACCGCATCGTGCGCCGTATCGGGGCCGGCGGCATGGGCGAGGTCTACGAGATCGAGCGGCTCGCGGACGGGCGCCGGCTCGCGCTCAAGACGATGACCGGCGCGGTGCATCGCGAGGCACTCGCGCGGTTCGCGCGGGAGGCGCAGCTCGCCGCCGAGCTCGACGCGCCGAACCTGGTCGCCGCGGTCGACGTCGGCGTGACGCGCGCGGGCACGCTGTTCCTCGTGATGGAGCTCGTCGCCGGTGCGTCGCTCGCGGCCGTGCGCGATCGCTACGGCGATGCGCGGTGGGCGGTGCCGATCCTGGCGCAGGTGGCGCGCGCGCTCGCGGTGATGCACGGCCGCGGCATCGTGCACCGCGATCTGAAGCCGTCGAACATCCTGCTCGATGGCGCGACCGCGAAGGTGAGCGACTTCGGGATCGCGGGGCTGGTCGGCGACGCGCCGTTCGCCGCGAGCCCGGAGCTCACGCGCACCGGGGCGCTCATCGGCACGCCGCTCTACATGGCGCCCGAGCTGGCACGCGGGGCGCGCGAGGCGAGCGCCGCGACCGACATGTTCAGCTTCGGGGTGGTCGCGTACGAGCTGCTCGCGGGCCAGCTGCCGCACGCCGCGCCGCCGGTGCTCGAGCGGCTCGCGGGTCGCGCGGTGCCGGCACCGGCGCCGCTCGCGAACGTCGAGCCGGAGCTGCGCGCGCTCGTCGAGCGTTGCCTCGGCGAGGCGCCGGAGGCGCGCCCGACCGCCGAGCTCGTCGCGGCGACGCTCGCGGTGATGGCCCGCAAGGCGTGAGCCGTCAGGAGCCGGTGGCGAGCGTCATCAGTCACGCGATCGCGGTGAGCGTCGAGGCGGCGAGCTCGGCCGCGGGCCGGTCCTCGGGTGACTCGGAGAGGCAGCGATCGACGAGGGCGCACAGCTCCGAGGGCAGCTCCGGCCTCGCGTGCGAGAGTCGCGTCCACGCCGCCGCGCGGCCGGCGAGCTTCTCGACGAGCGGCGGCGACGCGTGCGGCAGCTTCGCGGCGAGCAGCTCGTACGCGACGACACCGAAGCTGAACATGTCGGCGGCCGCGCCGGCTGCGCCCGCACCGCGCGCCAGCTCGGGCGCCATGTAACGGGGCGTGCCCAGGATCGCGCCGGTGCGCGTGAGCTCGGGGCTGACGACCAGCTCGCTCGCGGCGATGGTCCTGGCGAGCGGATCGTCGCCGATCAGGCCAGCGATGCCGAAGTCGGCGACCTTCACGGTGTCGCCGTCGACGAGGATGTTCGACGGCTTCAGGTCGCGGTGCACGATCCCACGCCCGTGCATCGCGTGCAGCGCGCGTGCGACCTGCGCGAGGATCGGCACGGCCCAGCGCGCGTCGCCGTAACGGTCGCGCGACGTGGCCAGTGAAGCGCCCGTGACGAGCTCCATCACCAGGAACAGCCCGCCCGAGCTCGTCACGCCGACGTCCAGCGCGGCGACGAGGTTCGGTGCGTCGAGCGCCGCCGCGATCTGCGCCTCGCGCGCGAATCGCGCGAGCGCCTCGCGATGGACGGTGCCGGTCATGATCTTGAGCGCGAGGCGTCGCCGATCCGTCGCTCGCTCGACCTCGTACACCTCGCCCATGCCGCCCGCGCCGATCCTGCGCACGATGCGGTAGCGATCCTCGAACAGCTCTCCCGGCGCCAGCCTCGCCGCCTGGGGCGCTCCGGCGAGCCGCGCGAGCGCCTGCGACAGATCGCGTGATCTCTCGGCGACCTGCCTGCGCAGCTCGGCGTTCGCCGCTTCCATGTCGCTGGCGCGTGCGTCGGCCTCGGCGAGCGTGCGGCGGAGCAGCGCCTTCGTGCGGGACTGGCCGTAGATCCCGAGCGCCGCCATCGCGCCCATCAGGATCGTGCACGGGCCGAGCTGCTGCCACTGGCCGGCGGCGGCGAAGAACGCCGACGAGACGCCCGCGAGGACCGTCGCGATGCCGACGATCAGTCGTGGAGGTGCCGCGAAATGCACCACGACGATCACGGCCGCCATCATCGCGAGCGTGAACGCGGCGATCTCGGGGCGATAGGTGCTGGGCGTGACGATGAAGATCCGGTACTGCGATGCGATGCCGCCGACCGCGTCGACGAAGAACGTGTAGAGCGCCCAGCGCGCGAGGTTCGGCCGCCGTCGCAGTACGACGACGCGAGCCGTCGCGAACACGAACAGGCTCCCCCAGACCGGCGCGGAGGCTAGCCGGCGCACGCAGGCGTCGATGAACGACAGGGCGTGGACGACGGCGCCGATGACGGCCAGCCGCTTGATGTTGAGGCGGTACTCGTCCTTGAGCGCGCTCGCGATCCGCGCCTCGCGGTTCGGAGTCGTCACCGGGCTCGTCGGCTTCGCGCGCTCGCCGAGCAGCACGCGACGAGTCGCGCCGGTTCCGACCTCGAAGCGGGCGTCGAGCAGATCGGCCGTGGCGTCGTCGATCGCGATCGCGCCGGCGGGGGCGTCTAGGCTCCACATCGCCGCGGCGGTCGCGACGAGCGCATCGAACCCGCCCGGTCCGTCGAGCGCGGTCACGATCGCGATCCGCGCGTCAGGCGACGCAGCGCGGACCGCGAGTGCGCACGCGGCCGCTGCGTTCGCTTGCTCGCTCGCGACGACGGCAAGCAGCTTGCCGTCCGCACGCTCGTTCACGTCGATCCCGCTGGTCGCCGCGCACTGGCGCACGCGTTCGAGCGCACCGGCGCCGCCCGGTTCGATCACGACGGCCGTGATCTGGCGCGACGGCCGGCGCACCGGCGGCGCCGCTGCGACGGCACGCAGCAGCGAGTCAGCGTCTTCCTCGATCACCGGCCCTTCTCCGGGCGCGCGGAGCTGCTGGCCTCGTCGATCAGGCCGGCCTCGCGCGCCCGGTCACGCAGCTGCTCCTTGAGACGCTGGAACCGCTTCGCGAGCCGATCCGTCTCGCGTGCGATCGCGCGCTCGTCGGGCGTCTCGTCTTCCAGCGTGATGCGCGCGATGTCTCCCCACGGCATGCCGCGATCGACGCGCAGCACGAGCAGCGCGCGATCGTCGGGGTCGAGCGACTCGCGCAGCTGGGCGAACCGGTCCTTCACGTCGGTGCGCTGCCACGGGTTCGTGCGCGTGTACGTCCGCGCGACGAGCTCGTCGAGTCCCGACGAGCCCGTGCGGCGGTCACCGCGATGCCAGGGCGCGCGCCGGAACCGCGACGCCGCGTGCCGCGCGAGCACGTACAGCCACGTGCGCACGCTGGAACGCGCCTCGAACGCCGGCAGGCCTCTCCACATGTCCTCGCAGAGCTGCCCGAACACCTCGGCAGCGTCGGACTCGTTGCCGACGACGTTGATGAGAAAGCCGTACACCTCGTCGCCGTAGATCTCGAGTGCCCGCGTCGCCGCGCGCTCCAGTGCATGGGACTGGACGAGCGCCGCGAGCTCCACCTCCGCGTCTTCCACCATCGCCGATGATGATATCCGAGGACGCGCGGCGTTTGCTGAACGATCCTGGTGACCTGCGTGGGGGCATGCGCGTGCGAACTTGCCGGCTTCGCCGGTCGCATGGCGTCGTCGGCTGATGGCAAGCTGCGGCCGTGACCGACGCGCTGCTCAGGACGACGACCTCGCTGTGCGCCACGTGCAAGCGTGCCGCACCTGCGGAGGTCTGGCGCACCGGCGGTCGCGTCGTGATGCGCAAGGTGTGCGACGTGCACGGCGCGAGCGAGGTCGTCGTGTCGCCGAGCGCCGAGTGGTACGAGCGGGTCGTCGGATACGAGCCCGTGCTCGAGCCGCCGCGAGCGCGCAAGGCCGTCGCGCAGGGCTGCCCGTTCGATTGCGGCCCGTGCACGAGCCACGAGCAACGCGCGCAGCTGCCGATCGTGCCGATCACGAGCGCGTGCAATCTCGACTGTCCGATCTGCTACACGCACAACAAGAACGAGCACGCCTTCCACATGACCGAGGCGCAGCTCGACGCGATCCTGCACCACCTGCGAGTGGCCGATCCCGAGCGCCGCATCATCAACCTGACCGGCGGCGAGCCGACGCAGCACCCGGCGTTCGAGCGCATCGTCGAGCGGTGCGCCGAGGAGGGCATTCACCGCATCACGGTGTCGACGCACGGCCTGCGGTTCCTCAAGGACGAGCGGTTGCTCGAACGGCTCGCGAGGCTCGGCGCGCGCATCGTGCTGTCGTTCGACTCGTTCAAGCCCGAGACCAACCAGCAGATGCTCGGCGGCAACTTCCTCGACGCGAAGCTGCGCGTGCTCGATCTGCTCGAGAAGTATCAGGTCGAGACCACGCTGTTGCCGGTGGTCGCGCGCGGCGTCAACGACGAC
>JBLMXA010000217.1:0-2671 GCA_050257515.1 Acidobacteriota bacterium
TTTCCGAGCGCGGCGCTCGTGTCGTGCGTGAGCGCGACGTTCGACGGCCTGGCCGAGTATCGAGTGGACATCGCGGCACCCGATCATCCGTCGCGCGAGCTCGACGTCGCGCCCGACGGCAGGATCCTCGCGATCTCCGAAGAGGTCGCGGCGACCGCCGTCCCCGAGGCCGTCCTGCGCGAATTTCGCAGCAAGCACCGCGGCGCGAAGCTGCTGCGCGTCGAGCGCACGCAGACCGACGCGACGGTGACCTACGAGCTCGTCTACACGTCGGGCGGGCGCCTCGCCCACGTGACGCTCAAGGCACCGGCGCGGGCTCGGTCTCGGTGACCACCGGCGCGGGCGGCGGCGGCGGCGGCACGGTCACCGTCTGCAAGGTGTCGTGCTGGACGCGCCGGCCGTTGCCGTTGCGCCGCACGCCGGCAGCGCCGCCGATCACGCCCATGACGAGCGCGACGGCAGACGCGATGCCGGCGCCGAGCAGCACGTCCGCGGTGTTCTCGGCGGTCGTGTTGGCATCGGCCTGGTCCGCCTGCTGCTGCGCCTGGTCGACGATCTCGACGGCCATGCCGGACCTCGCCGCGGTCGACGCGAGCAGCGTGACGACGCCGACCGTGGCGCAGATGCCGACGAACGACGTCAGCGCCCACACGACGAGCCCGTGCAGCGCGCCGATGCTGCGCTGCGCCGTCCCGGCGAGCCGGCCGGCGACGAGGGCGCCGAAGAACATCGCGATGAACGGCACCGCGAGCGTCCAGATCGTCGTGCCGACGCCGACGTCGCGCAGGTTGCCGGCGTCATCGACGTTGACCGCGATCAACCCCACGCCCATCCCGAGCATCTGCAGCAGCACCCACAGTGCCACGGCGACCGCGGCACCAGCGAACACCGCGCTCCAGCGCATCACCGGCTGGCGCCGGTCCATGATCGTCTCTCGCGTGATCGGCCTCATGGCGGGAGGACCGTGCACGCCGCGTGCGCGCTATCTGCGAGAAACTTGTACGGTCGCCGCGTCGTGTTGCTGGGGCCGATCGAACGCGAGCGTCGCCATCGCGGCGCCGACCTCCGAGCTCGCCTGCGCGACGAACGTGAAGTGGTCGACGCCGGACCGCGGCGCGACGTGATAGATCGCGAGCGACTCCGCGCCCGGCGCGAGCAGCTTGCGGCCGTCGTCGTCGGTCGGCTGCTCGCTCGCCTCCGGCTGCTCGACCTCGTCGATCTTGTAGTCGTCGGCGTCGTCCACGAGCAGGTTCGAGTCGAGCCCCTGCGGGCCGCCGATGCGCGCGCCGAGCTGCACGTACGGCTCGGGCATCGCCCGCTTCGTCGTGTTCTTGATGCGCACCGCGACCGTGAAGTCGCCCTGGGCCGGGATCGTCGCGGGCGGCTCGATCGACATCGCGAACGAGTTGCCGCTCCACGTCGCGACGCCGACGCGCGCGCTGTCATCCTTGTCCTGCGGCGACGTCGCGACGACGTCGAACCACTCCGACATGCCCGGCGTCTTCGACGACCGCGCGAGCTGGAATGTCTCGACCTTCGGCGGTCCGCCGCCGGGCTGCGCGTCGAGCGTGACCGTGCGCCGCGCGATCTGCTTCGGCGGATTCTCCACGCGCTCGCCGCTGTACCCCATGTCCTCGCTGACGTTCAGCGCGACGGTGACCTTGCGCGGCCGATCGGCGGTCGCGACGAGCGTCACGCTCGCCTTGCCGCCGGCCGGCATGATGCCGCGGTCGAGGTCGAGCGTGACCGTCGCGTCGCCGACGGTCAGCGTCTGCTGCGCCGGCCTCAGCTTCGGCCCGTCGGACTGGATGTCGGCGTCGAGCGCCCGCCAGCCGGCGGGTACCACGAGCGCCACGGTGGCAAGCGCGGCTCCGATGAAGACTCTGCTCATGATCCCCTCCTGGCGAGCACGTTGACGAGGCAGCCGAGCGAGCCGTGGAGCCGGTAGATCGGGCTCACGTCGATCGGGTGGACCTCGAAGCCTTGCGCCTCGTAGAACGCGCGCCCCGCGGCGTCGAGCGCGGGCAGCGCGTACGTCGGCAGGTAGACGACGCGCTTGCCATCGGGGCGGCGATCGAACAGCGCGTTCGTGTACGTGACGTACGAGCCGGCGCCGGCGAGCACGAGCGCGGGCACGCGCACGACCTTGAAGCCGCGCGTCGCGAGCAGCGCGGCGGCGCGGTCGAACCGCTCGGCCTCGACCTCGACGTCGTCGAGCGAGAGCGTCGCGCCGGCCGGCTCGCGCGCGAGCAGCGCGACGCCCGCGCGCACGTCGCCGACCGCGATCGTGCCGTCGTCGAGCGGCACCATGTACATCATGATGTGGTGGCGCGGCACGTCGCCGACCGCGTTGCCGAGCCACACGATGTCCTGGCCGAACCGCTGGCGCAGCTCGCGCTCGATCGACGCGCGGTCGGCATCGGCGCGGCCGAGGTTGCGCGCGGCGAGGTTGTCGTCGGCGAAGATCCAGCGCGGCGTCGCCGCGAGATCGCCGCCCTCGAACACGATGTTCGCGACGTGCGGATCCTGGTGGTACAGCGCGCGAGAGATCGCGACCGGCGCCCGCGCGTCGCCGGCGCGGCCGACGAACGGCGTCTCGATGCGAGGCGGCGCGAGGATCGAGCCGTCGCCGCGATCGTCGACGAGCGCGGCGTAACGGTCGCGCGACCAC
>JBLMXA010000218.1:0-7642 GCA_050257515.1 Acidobacteriota bacterium
GTCTCGATGCCGCCCATCCCCGAGATCGGCACCCCCGGGAACGCCCGCGCGATCTCCATCACCTGCCGCAGCGCGATGGGCCGCACCGCCTGCCCCGAGTAGCCGCCCGGCACGGTGTAGCCCTCGACGGTGGGCATCGGCCGCAGCGTCTTCAGATCGATGCCCGACACGCTGAGGATCGTGTTGATCATCGCGATGCCATCGGCGCCGCCGCGCAGCGCGGCCGCGGCCGGCACGGTCGGGTTGCCGACGTTCGGCGTCATCTTCGCCCACACCGGGATCTTCGCGACCTGCTTCACCCAGCCGACGACCTCCTCGACGATGTCGGGGTTCTCGCCCATCGCCATGCCCATCTTGCGCTCGGGCAGGCCGTGCGGGCAGGACAGGTTCAGCTCGAAGCCGTCGACGCCGGTGTCCTGCGTCTCGCGCACGATCTGCTGCCACGCGTCCTTGCGGTACTCCTCCATGATCGACGCGATCAGGATCTTGTGCGGGTAGTTCTTCTTGAGCTGGCGCAGGTCGTCGAGCCAGTCCTGGTAAGGACGGTCGCTGATCAGCTCGATGTTCTGGAAGCCGATCACTTCCTCGCTGCCGTGCGCGCGGACCTTTGCATAGCGGGGTGCCGTGTTGATGACCTTGCTCGCGTCGAGCGAGAACGTCTTGCACACCATGCCGCCCCAGCCGAGGTCGTACGAGCGCGCGATCACCTTGCCGTTCGTTCCCGGCGGGCCCGAACCGAGCACGAACGGGTTGTCGAACTTCATGCCATTGACGGTGATGGCCAGATCCGGAAGTTGGGTCACGCGGGCCTCCTGATGTCGACGAGAAAGGTGGGGGGTAGCACAGGGTCCGAGTTCGCTTCAACGGGGAACTGGGACGTCGTATACTCGGTGGAGTGCGCCCAGGCACGTGGCTGTATGCCCTGGCAGTCCTGGGTGGTTGCGACCGGGTGCTCCAGCTCGACCCGATCACGCCGGTGACGACCGCCCTGGCGCCGTGGTCGGCGGTCGCGACGGGAGCGCTCCACACGTGCGGGCTGCGCAGCGACGGCTCGCTGTGGTGCTGGGGCGACAACTCCGCCGCGCAGGCCGGCGCCGGGCTCGTGCTCGAGGTCGATGCCCCGACGCGCATCGGCCAGGACCAGTGGCGCGCGCTCGCCGCGGGCGACGAGTTCACCTGCGCCATCCAGACCGATGACTCGCTCTGGTGCTGGGGCGAGGACAACGACGGCCAGACCGGGACCGGCGACCACGGCATCTATCTGCGCAACGCGCGCCAGGACAGCGGCAGCTACGAGACCCCCGAGCCGACCCAGGTCCCCGGCGCGTGGCAGGCGATCGCCGCGGGCGCGTTGTTCGCGTGCGGCATCCGCGACGACGGCACGTTGTGGTGCTGGGGCGACGACTACTACGGCGAGCTCGCGAGCCCCGACACCGGCATCGCGCGGCCATCGCCGGTCGAGGTCGGGACCGCGACGTGGACGAGCATCACCGCCGGCGCCTACCACGCGTGCGGCCTGCAGAGCGACGGCACGCTGTGGTGCTGGGGGCTCGGCAACTCCGGGCAGCTCGGCGTCGCGCCCGCGATGTCGAGCAGCACGGTGCCGCTCGAGGTCGGCGTCCCCGCCGGCGCGTCGAGCTGGGCGCAGGTCGCCGCGGGCGGCGACGGAACGTGCGCGATCGCGGACACCTCGACGCTGTACTGCTGGGGCGCGCCGACCCAGGCGCTCGCGCCGACGAAGGTCATGGTCGCCGGGCTCCCGTTCGACCAGATCGCCGAGATCGAGGTCGGCGGCTCGTCCGACGGCACGACGATGTGCGCGCGGCGCGCCGACGCGTCGCTGTGGTGCTGGGGCTACGATGCGCGCGGCCAGGCCGGCCCGACGCCGGCGACCACGTCGCGGGTCGCCGAGCCGCAGCAGATCACGGGCGGCGCGGACGCGTGGCAGTCGATCGCGGTCGGCGCGCGGACCACGTGCGCGGTCGGGACCGACGGCTCGCTGTGGTGCGCGGGCGCCGACAGCCGCGGCCAGCTCGGCGACGGCGGGTCGAGCCATCGCGTGCCGACACAGGTCGCCGGGACGTGGTCGCGGATCGCCGCCGGCGGCCTGGCGACGTGCGCGCTCGATGCCTCCGGTCACGCGAGCTGCACCGGCTCGAGCCTGTACGGCGGCATCGGCGACGGGCTCGAGATCGATCGCGCCGCGTTCGTCGCGATCGCGAGCTCGCAGCCGATGACCGCGCTCGCCGTCGGCGACGAGGACGCCTGCGCGCTCGACACCGCGGGCCTCGTGTGGTGCTGGGGCCTCGACAGCTACTGCCAGCTCGGCGATGCATGCGCGAACGCGGGCACCACGCAGCCGCGGCAGACGATCGCGGGCACGACGTTCACCGCGCTCGCGGCGCACGACCAGACGTGCGCGATCGACGGCGCGCAGCGGCGGTGGTGCTGGGGCCGCAACGACGATGGCCAGACCGGCGACACCACGATGCTGACGACGACGATGCCGGCCGCGCTCGCCGACGGACAGAGCTGGCAGCAGCTCGCCACCGGGACCTACCACGCGTGCGGGATCGCGGCGTCCGGTACCTACTGCTGGGGATACGCCGCGTACGGCGAGCTCGGGATCGCAGCGCCGCCCTCGTCGGGGTACGCGACGTCGCCGCAGCCGGTCGCGACCCAGCTCCCGTTCGTGTCGATCGTCGCCGGCCACGAGCACACGTGCGCGGTCGACACCGCGGGACACGCCTGGTGCTGGGGGCTCGGCGATGTCGGGCAGCTCGGGCTCGCGGGGTTCGGCAACGAGACGGTCCCGGCGCAGCTCCCGGGGACGTGGCAGCGCCTCGCGGCAGGCGACTCGCACACGTGCGGCATCCAGAGCGACGGTTCGCTGTGGTGCTGGGGCAACAACGCGTTCGGGCAGCTCGGCGACGGCACGCTCGAGTCGCGCGCTGCGCCGACGCCCGTCGCCGGGGATGCGAGCTGGATCGACGTCGTCGCCGGTGCGGCACACACGTGCGCGACGCGCAGCGACGGCACGCTGTGGTGCTGGGGCGACAACGACTTCGGCCAGCTCGGCGACGCGACGGCGTGGAGCGAGCAGCTCGTGCTCGTCCACTGACGCGAGACGGTCGCCGCGACCACCTGTGAGACAATAGCCACGATGCGCGGATGGGTATGGCTGTGGATACTCGCAGCCGGTTGCGATCGCTTGCTCGGCCTCGGCACGATCGCGCCGGTCGCCCCGCCGTACATGCCTCCGTCCGGCGCGTCGGCGATCGCGGCCGGCGTCGGTCACACCTGTCAGATCGATCAGACCGGGAGGCTGTGGTGCTGGGGCGAGAACGACGCTGGCCAGCTCGGCATCGGCTCGACGCTGTCCGAGATCGATCCGCCGGCGCCGGTCGGCGACGCGAAGTGGATCGCGATCTCGGGCTCGGGCAAGCACACCTGCGGGCTCCAGGCCGACGGCTCGCTGTGGTGCTGGGGCGACGGCGGCGAGGGCCGGCTCGGCACCGGCGACGACGTGGCGCGGACGGCGCCGGTGCAGCTCACCGGGACGTGGCGGGCGGTCGCGACCGGCCGCTATCACACCTGCGCGATCGACGACGCCGACGCGCTGTGGTGCTGGGGCCACAACCACGACGGCCAGGTCGGCGACGGCTCGACCGTGGATCGGTTCACGCCCCAGCACGTCGGCGACGACTTCGCGAACGTGACGGCCGGCGACTTTCACACCTGCGCGATCCACCGCGACGGCTCGCTCGCGTGCTGGGGCGCGAACAACGACGGCCAGCTCGGCGACGGCACGAACGTCCCGACCACGTCGGCGGTCGTGGTCGGGACCGACACCTGGGCCCCGGTCTCGGCCGGCCGCAATCACACGTGCGGGATCACCGCGCGCGGTGAGCTGCGCTGCTGGGGGCTGGGAACCGCCGGTCAGGCGGGGCCGCAGGTCGTCAGCGCTGCGCAGATCCCGACCCCGGTGCTGGTCGGCAGCGCCGATCTGACCAGCTGGGTCGGCGTCGCGGCGAACGGCGACCACGCGTGCGCGTGGACCGATCAGGGCCAGGCGTACTGCTGGGGCGACGGCTCGCACGGCGAGCTGCTGAGCTCCGGTGCGACCGTGAACGCCCCGGCGGTGTTCGCCGGGACATGGACGGGGCTCGCCGTCGGCGTGTTCCACGTGTGCGCCCTCGATGGCGGCGGCAAGCTGTCGTGCGCCGGCTCGGACGGCTGGGGTCAGCTCGGCGACAGCCCGCCGCACGCGCTCGCCCCGACGGACGTGCCCGGCGCGACCGGGTGGGTCAACGTGTACGCGGGCGACACCGCGACGTGCGCGATCGATGGCAGCGGGCACGCGAGCTGCGGCGGCAACAACTCCTGGGGGCAGCTCGGCAACGGCACGCGCACCTCGACGACCACGCCGACCCTGGTGATGGAGCCGAACGGCACGTGGTCGAAGTCGCAGCCTCAGTTCGCGGTCGGCGACGCGCACGCCTGCGGCGTCGCGAGCTCGAAGCTGCTGTGCTGGGGCGACAACGACAATGGCGCGGTCGGCATCGGCGTCGGCGGCGCGACCGCGGTCCCCGCGCTGGTCGCCGTGCCGAACGAGCCGCCGACGCCGATCTCGGCCCACGCGCACACGTGCGCGATCGACACCGGCGGCGCGCTCTACTGCTGGGGCGCCAACGAGCACGGCCAGCTCGGCGACGGCACGACGACCAACCGCAACACGCCGGGACCGCCGGTCGGCGGCACGATGCGGTGGCTGCGGGTCGCCACCGGCAGCGAGTTCACCTGCGCGCTCGACAGCAGTAGCCAGGCCTACTGCTGGGGCGCGAACTACGACGGCCAGGCCGGCATCGGCATCGCGAGCGACACGCCGGTGACCTCGCCGATGAAGGTCAGCGTCGCGCCGGGGATGACGTTCACGGCGATCGCCGCCGGCGGCTACCACGCGTGCGCGCTCGACAACCTGCCGCAGGCGTGGTGCTGGGGGTACAACGGCGAGGGCCAGCTCGGCGTCGGCGACTTCACCGACCGGGCCGCGCCGGTCGCCATCACCTCGCAGCGATGGCGCGACCTCGAGCTCGGCGCGTACCACACGTGCGGCATCGACAACACCACCGGCGGTCTGTGGTGCTGGGGCGACGACCGCCGCGGCGAGCTCGGCCTCGGCGACTCGACGCGCGCGCAGATGCCGCGCCCCACGGCGGTCGGCAGCGACACCTGGAGCGCGCTCGCCGCCGGCTCGTATCACACGTGCGGCATCCACGGCGGGGTGCTCGCGTGCTGGGGTTCCGACGACCATGGCCAGCTCCTCGACGGCAGCGGCTGGAAAGCCGCGCTCGTGACCGTCCCCGTCGGCCCCTGACGAAATCGATTCACCACCGGCGGTCGGCGTGATAGGCCATCCGGCGATGAAGACGATCACCCACTGGATCGACGGCAAGCCGTACGAGCGCACGGCGGAGCGCACCGGCGACGTGTTCAACCCCGCGACCGGCGAGGTGCAGGCGAAGGTGGCGTTCGCGAGCCCGTCGGTGGTGGACGAGGCGGTCGAGTCGGCGTGGCGCGCGAGCCAGACGTGGCGCGGCTCGTCGATCGCGAAGCGGCAGAAGATCCTGTTCGCGTTCCGCGACCTCGTCGATCGCAACAAGCACGAGATCGCGCGGCTGCTCACGCTCGAGCACGGCAAGGTCACGGCCGACGCGATGGGCGAGGTCCAGCGCGGCCTCGAGGTGATCGAGTTCGCGTGCGGCATCGCCGATCTCGGCAAGGGCGAGTTCTCCGAGAACGTGTCGACGGAGGTCGACTGCTACTCCATCCGTCAACCGCTAGGCGTCGTCGCGGGCATCACGCCGTTCAACTTCCCGGCGATGGTGCCGATGTGGATGTACCCGATCGCGATCGCGTGCGGGAACACGTTCGTGCTCAAGCCGAGCGAGCGCGATCCGTCGGCCGCGAACTACTGCGCGCAGCTGCTCGCCGATGCCGGCCTGCCGCCGGGCGTGTTCAACGTCGTGCACGGCGACAAGGTCGCCGTCGACCGCATCCTCGAGCACCCGCGGATCAGCGCGGTGAGCTTCGTCGGCTCGACGCCGATCGCGCAGTACATCTACGAGACCGGCACCCGCCACGGCAAGCGCGTGCAGGCGCTCGGGGGCGCGAAGAACCACGGCATCGTGCTGCCCGACGCCGACATGGAGCTCGCAGCCGACGCGCTGGTGTCGGCGGGCTACGGCTCGGCCGGCGAGCGCTGCATGGCGATCTCCATGGTCGTCGCGGTCGGCGCCGCCGGCGACCGGCTCGTGCCGATGCTGAAGGAGCGGATCGGCAAGCTGAAGGTCGGCGACGGCTCCGATCCGCAGAGCGAGATGGGCCCGCTCGTGACCCGCACGCACCTCGACAAGGTGCGCGGCTACGTCGATGCCGGCGTCAAGGAGGGCGCGCAGCTCGTCTGTGACGGCCGCGGCCTGAAGGTCGGCAACGGCTTCTTCCTCGGCCCGTGCCTGTTCGATCGCGTGACCCCGGCGATGACGATCTACAAGGACGAGATCTTCGGCCCGGTGCTCGGCGTCACGCGCGTCGCGACCTACGACGAGGCGATCGCGCTCGTCAACAGGAACCCGTTCGCGAACGGCGTCGCGATCTTCACGAACGACGGCGGCGCGGCGCGCAAGTTCCAGCACGAGATCGAGGTCGGCATGGTCGGCATCAACGTGCCGATCCCGGTGCCGATGGCGTACTACTCGTTCGGCGGCTGGAAGGCGTCGCTGTTCGGCGACCATCACATCTACGGCCGCGACGGCGTGCACTTCTACACGCGCACGAAGGCGATCACGTCGCGGTGGCCGGATCCGCGGCATCGCGGCGTCGACCTCGGCTTCCCGCAGTCCAAGTAGCGCGAGCGAGCGCTGGCGCGCGGTGCGCGCGGCACGACGGCTGCAACGTGCTGGCGTTGTCATGCGTGCGCTTCCGATGTTCGCCATCTTGCTGGGCGCCGCGAGCGCGCTCGCACAGCCGCCCGGGCTGACGCCGCCCGTGCGACCGGCGCCGGCGCCACCGCCACCGCCCAGGCGCGTTCCGCCGCCACCGCCCGCGCTCACTCCGGTCGATCCGGCCACGGTTCCGGCGGCGTGTCACGACCTCGCGCTGCGCGCCGGGTCGACGAACTTCCAGCTCGCCGAGGCATCGCGCGTGTCGCTCGCGCTGTGCCTGGCGCAGGACGACACGGCGCAGGTCGCCGTCTGCGATTGCGATCAGTCCGTCCACGACCTCGACGATGCCGCGAGCCCCGCGTTCGCGATCCTCGACGAGCTCGCGACGCTCGGCGAGCCGGTGTGGCAGGTCGCCGCGCTCCACGCCGAGGGCGAGCTGCTCGGCCAGCTCGCGCAGAAGGTGCTGCAGGCCGTGCCCCCGGCGCCGGCGGGCGCGAGCGAGGACGAGCAGAACCTCCACGACGTCCGCGCGCAGCTCGTGCAACCGCTCGTCGAGCCGTGGCTCGAGCGCGCGCGCGATCGCTTCGCGCAGGTCGCTCGCCTCGCGCAGCAGCACCCCGAGCTCGCGAAGAACCCGACCGCCGCGACCGCGATCCGCGACAGCCGGCAGCGGCGCGCGACGGCCGCGGCGAATCGCT
>JBLMXA010000219.1:0-13714 GCA_050257515.1 Acidobacteriota bacterium
CGACGGGCGCTGGGCGAAGCAGTACCTCGGCGACCGCTCGATGACGATCGCGGGTGGTACCAGCGAGGTGCAGCGCAACATCGTCGCGCAGCGCGTGCTCGGCCTGCCGCGCCGCTAGCGCCGCCGCTTGTCGCTCAGCGTGCTTGACGCACGGGCTCGCCGCTCGACCCCGGCGCGCCGCCGACCGGCAGCGTGAAGTCGATCAGCAACGGCTGGTTGGTGACCACCGCCTCGATGCGGACGTCGACCGACGGATCGTGAAACGGCGTCGTCCGTGCCTCGAGGGCGCCGTCGCGGACGACGAGATCGAGCTGGGTGCGCACGCCCTTGCAGGTGATCGTCGCCTTGCCGCGCGCCCCGTCGAGCGGCAGCGGCTTGCGCTCCAGGTCGCTCACGTAGACGCGCACGATGCCCTGCGGCAGGGCGACCGCCTCGAGGTGGTAGGACCCCGACATGCCGACGATCCCACCGTGCCGCGGCGTGTGGTCGTGCATGTGGGGAGGAGGCGCCGCGGGCTCGGACACGCTCGCAGGGCGCGGCCTCTCCGTCGCGCTGGTCGGCGCGGCGAGCGCCGGTGACGCCGCGGCGCCACCGACGAGCAGTGCGCCGACCAGCAGGTGCCAGGGCCTGAAGCGCCTCTTCTCCCCGCGCATGGGCTCAGCGTCCCTCGCTCAGGACGAGCGGCACGCCGTGCGTGTGCTCGGTCGGTACGCGAAGGACCCGCCGGCCCGCGGCGTCGGTTTCGATCTCGGCGCGGATGCCGTGCTCGACGAGCTCGCTCTGTGCCGCGTGCAGGTCGTCGATCTCGAGCTCGACCTGGAACAGGCCCTCGCCGCGCTTCGCGACGGCATCCGCGAGCGCACCGCTCGCGCCCGCGGTGAGCTCGATCTCGGACGCTCCGATGCGCAGGAAGGCGCTCCGCGAGCCGTTCGCCTCGTCGCGCCGGCGCGTCAGTGCGAAGCCGAAGTTCTTCTGGAAGGTCGAGAGCGCCGCATCGACGTCCTTGACGGCCGCGGTGAGGGTCTTCAGCTGGCCAGCCTGCATGATTCTTTTCGCTAGCGACCACCGCCCGCGGCGTCAATGCCGGTCGGAGCGGCCGTGACGCGTGCGCTGGTCGGCTTCCGCGCGGCGCGCGGCTTCAGCCGGATGAGCGCGCTGATCGGCGTGATGCCGACGATGCGCCAGCCGCGGTTCGGCTGGTTCCCGAGAATCAGATCCACCGACCGGTCGCCGGTCGGCACGGTCATGTAGGCGAGATCGCCCTCGCGACGCATTCCCCACCACGCCTCGAAGACGTCGCGGTTGCTGAGGTGCAGCGGCTTGTCGGGGTCGTTGAAGACCGTGAGCACGTGCCCGCCGGACATGTAGACCTGCGCGAGCTGGCCCAGATCGAGGCCGCCCTTCGCGCCGTCGAGCTCGTTCACCGCGCGCTCGGTGACCGACGCGATGTCCACCATCGCGCTCAGCTCCTGCACGTCGTTGCGGTCGACTGCCGACTTGATGCGCCACAGCGCCCACGTCGGCGTCGACGGCAGCACCGCCGCGAAAACACCGACCGCGAGCGAAAGCGCCGCTCCGGCCACGGCCCCGATGACGAACCCCCGTCGCATCCCGAACTCTATATCATGCCCTTTTCCAGCCACCCGCCCAAGCGCCACCCCGCCCGCGGAACCGGCGAGCGACGGCCACCGCGGCCGGAGCGGCCAAGACCGAGCCCGGCCGCGAACCACGCCGCGAACCCCGACGGCCCCGCACCCGACGCACGAAGCCACGCCACTCGAGAGAGCAGCGGGGAGCCAATCCCGCGACGCGAGACCACGCATTGCGCGGCGTCGGCGCGCTTCCCTATCATCGCCCGATGCGCATCGACCAGATCCTGCGGGCGGGCGAGCCGGTGTTCTCGTTCGAGTTCTTCCCCGCCCGCAGCCCGCAGGGCGAGGAGACCCTGCTGCGGACGATCGACGAGCTCAAGCCGCTCGCCCCGGCGTTCGTCTCGGTGACCTACGGCGCAATGGGCTCGAACCGCGGCCAGGTGGTCGAGCTCGTCTCTCGCATCAAGCACCAAATCGGCCTCAATCCGATGGCGCACCTGAGCTGCACCGGACACACGCGCGACGAGATCGCGGCGATCCTCGAGCAGCTCGCGGCGGCGGGGATCGACAACGTGCTCGCGCTGCGCGGCGATCCGCCGAAGGGCGAGCCGTTCCGCGCCGTGCCGGGCGGGTTCGCGTACGCTTCCGACCTGGTCGCGTTCATCCGCGAGCGCTGGAGCTTCTGCGTCGGCGGCGCCTGCTATCCCGAGGTCCATCCCGACGCGCCGAGCCCGGACGCCGACCTGGCGAACCTCGAGACCAAGGTGCGCGCCGGCGCGAACTTCCTGATCACACAGCTCTTCTTCGACAACGACGACTACTTCGCCTTCGTCGCGCGGGCGCGCGCGGCGGGCATCACGCTGCCGATCCTGCCGGGCATCATGCCGATCGTGGACGCCGGCGGCGTCAAGCGCATGACGGCGATGTGCGGCGCGCGCTTGCCGGAGGACCTCGCGCGCCGGCTCGCGAGCGCGGACGGCGACCCCGACGCGGTGCTCGCGCTCGGCATCGAGCACGCGACGGCGCAGTGCCGCGACCTGCTGCGCCGGGGCGCGCCCGGCGTGCACTTCTACACGCTCAACCGGAGCCCGGCGACGCGCGGGATCCTGTCGACGCTGCGGGCGTAGGGTCGGGCGCGGGAGGCGCCGCCGCCGCGGCCTCCGCGCGGAAGCGCGCCATGGTCTCCCGGATGCGGCGCTCGAGCTCGCCGACCAGCGCGTAGGGATCCTCGTCGGGCCGGCGCTCGATCGGGTCGCCCGCCCAGAAGCGCACCCGTACGCCCCACGGGATCGGCAGCATCTTGTTCTTCATGATGCGCCAGGAGTTGTCGATGCACACCGGAACGACCGGCGCCGTCGTCGCTTGACGGAGCAGCGCGACCGTCCCGGCTGGCTTGAAGTGGGCGAGCTCGCCGCTCCGCGCGCGCGTGCCCTCGGGATAGATCACCGCCGAGAAGCCGTTGTCGACGACCTCGCGCGCGAGCTTGTCGATCGCCTTGACGGCGGACTCGCGATCCTTGCGGTCGATCAGGGCATGCCCGCCGCGGCGCAGCTGGACCGAGACCGCGGGCACCCAGCGCGACAGCTCGAGCTTCGAGATGTACTTCGGGAAGTTGGTGAAGAACTGCCAGCCGAAGACCGGGATGTCGAACATGCTCTGATGGTTCGACACGATGATGTACGACGTGTGCGGCCGGATGAGCGGCGAGCGCTCGATCTGGAAGGTGATGCCGGCGAGGTGCATCGCCTCGACCAGCGTCGACTGCATCACGCCCATGGTCCACGCGTTGGCGCGGCGGCCGAACAGGAAGGCGACGCGAAAGATCACGTCGAAGGACACCATGATGAGGGCGAAGGCGACCGAGAACAGGATCGTCCCGACCCAATCGAGAATGACCCGCATGCGCTCGTCTCGAGGATTGGCACGCTCGCCCGGGAATTTCCACTTGCAGCGCGCGCTCGGGCCTCGGCAACCGGTCTCGCGCGCGCGAAGCGGAAGGCGTCGTCCCGGGCGAAGTGACCGATCCGCTCCTCCTCGCCTCCGTCAGCTCACCGTCAGGTGGTAGTTTCCCAGCGTGTCCAGGCGGGCCCGCTGCCCCGGATACACGACGATCGTCGTGAGCGGCTCCTCGATGATCGCCGGGCCCACGACCGTCTGCCGCGCGCGTAGCTTGACGCCGTCGTAGACCGGTGTGGACACCCACCGGCCGGCGAAGTAGGCGCGCCGGCGACCCTTCAGCGCGGCGCGGGCGTCGCGCGACGACGCCGCGATGTGCGGCAGCTGCGGCTTCGCGGTCATCGCGGTCGCGCGGAGACCGAGACCGCGGAGGATCGGCATCTGGTCGCGCGACGCGTAGGTGTGGAGGCTCTCGTGCTCGCGGTGGAACGACTCGATGAGGCGGCGCAGGTCGCGCGCCCCGAACGCTCCCTCGCCCTCGATCGCGACCGGCATGTCGAAGGTCTGGCCGGGGTAGCACATGTAGGCGACGCGCTGGCACTGGATCTCGCGCGAAGGAAAGCCGCCGGCGAGCAGCGAGGCGGTCGCGGCGTCGCGCATCTCGCCGAAGAGCGCGGTGATGCGCGCGAGGTCCGCCTCGGCGGCCGGCGCGATGTAGGAGCGCAGCTCGATCACGACCGGATCCGTCAAGAGCAGGCCGAGCGCCGAGAACGTCGGCGCGGTCTTCGGGACCAGCACGCGCGCGATGTCGAGCTCGGCGGCCTGCATGCCGGCGTGCACCGCACCGTTGCCGCCGAACGCGACCAGCGGCAGCTCGCGCGGATCCACGCCGCGTGTCGCCGAGACGCGCCGGATCGCGTTCGCCATGTTGGCATTGACCATGCGGAAGATGCCGTACGCCGCCTCCTCGACGCTGCCGAGGCCGAGCGGACGCCGGATCTGCTCGTCGATCGCGCGCTGCACGCCTTCCACGTCGAGCGACAGCTCGCCGCCGTAGAAGTAGTCGGGGTTCAGGTAGCCGAGCGCCAGGTTCGCGTCGGTGACCGTCGGGCGCGTGCCGCCGCGGCGGTAGCAGATCGGTCCGGGCTGTGCGCCGGCGCTGTCCGGGCCGACGTGCAGCGCGCCCTCGACGACGCTCGCGATCGAGCCGCCGCCCGCGCCGACCGACTGCACGTCGACCATCGGCAGCCCGACGAGGTAGCGGTGGTGCCAGTTCCACGACGACGAGATGTGCGGCCGTCCGCCGCGCACCAGACACACGTCGTAGCTCGTGCCGCCCATGTCGACCGAGATGAAGTCCTCGATGCCCGCGGCCTTGCTGACGTTGCACGCGCCGACGACGCCGCCCGACGGTCCCGAGCCGAGCACGCTCACCGCCTTGCCCGCGACGTACGACGCCGTCATGAGCCCGCCGTTCGACTGCATCAGCAGGAGGTCGCGCGCGTAGCCCGCGTCGCGCAGCTTCTGCTCGAGGTTCCGGAGGTAGCGCTTGATCTTCGGCGCGACGTACGCGTTCACGAGCGTCGTCGAGGTGCGCTCGAACTCCGGAGCCTGCGGCATCACCTCGTGCGACAGCGAGATGTCGACGCCGGGCAGCTCCTCGGCCGCGATCTCGCGCGCCCGCTTCTCGTGCGCCGGGTTCACGAACGAGAACAGGAAGACGATCGCCAGCGACTCGATCTTCTGCAGGCGAAGCCGGCGCAGTGCACGGCGCAGCGCGTCCTCGTCGAGCGGCTCGACGACGTTGCCCTCGTAGTCGAGCCGCTCGGGCACGCCCAGCCGGCGGCGCCGCGGGCAGATCGCCGGCGGCGGCGGGTACGACGGATCCCAGATGTTCTCCTTGAAGCCGCGCCGCATCTCGATCTCGTCGCGATGCCCGTCGCTGGTGACGAGGCCGGTCACCGCCCCGTTCATCTGGATCATCGTGTTGTCGGCGGTGGTCGTGCCGTGCACGATGCGCTCGGTCGCGGCGAGGAAGCTCCCGAGGTCGCGCCGCTCGCTGCGCGCGAGCCGCTCGAGGCCGACCATCACCCCCTCGCTCTGGTCGTGCGGCGTGGTGGCGGTCTTGTCGAGGTGGATCGAGCGGTCGGGGCGCACCAGGACGAGGTCGGTGAACGTGCCGCCGACGTCGATGCCGACGCGGTAGCCGCCGCTCGACGCGCGCGGCGCCGCCTGGACGCGGGTGAGAGTACGACGTGCTGCGCTCTTGGTCGTGGCCATGACACCTTGATTCGTACCCGGCGCGGATCGCGCGCGGGGCTCCGGTCAGTCGATCGACCGGTCGCTTGTAGTTGGGTCGGCCGGGCGCATCAAACGGTGTGCGCGATCATCCGGCGTGGGCCGGACGGAGGAGGGCCGCGGTGGCGGGTGCCACCTGGACCGGAACCCCGCGCGGCGTCGTGACGGCCGCCCTGAGGAGCGCCGCGTCGACGGCGTGGTCGAGGCCGCGCCGCGCGAGCGCGGTGCGCGCGTCTGCGGCCAGCGAGCGCGTGTAGCGGTAGATGTCGGGGTGCGCCTCGACGTACGTGGCGCCGCCGCGCGTGCCCGCCTTCACCGGCTGGTAGACGAACTCCACGCGCGTGCCGACCGCGACCTCGGGGAACAGCCGCTCGATGTCCTCCGGGTAGAGGCGCAGGCAGCCGTGGCTCACCAGCATGCCGACGCCCCACGGAACGTTGGTGCCGTGGATCGCGTAGCGGGAGCTGGCGAGCTCGATGCGGTAGCGGCCGAGTGGGTTGTCGGGTGCGCCGCCGGGGATGAACGTGCGATGGTCGCCGCGCTCGGCGATGTGCTCGCGCAGGATCGACGCGGGGATGTTCCACTGCGGGTTCACCGTCTTGCCGCTCACGCGGTAGGTGCCGCGCGGCGTGCGGCGGTCGTCGCGCCCCATGCCGACCGGGTAGGTGACCACCTCGAGCTTGCCCGGCGCTTCTCGCCGGCGACGGTACCGGTAGAGCCGCATCTCGGGCAGGTTGACGACGATGCCCCGGTACGAGCAGCACGGCAGCACCCACGCCGTCGGAACCACGACGTCGCTGCCCGCCTTCGGCACCCAGGGATCGACGCCGGGGTTGGCGTCGACGATCTCGTTGTAGCCGAGGTCGTACCAGCGAGCGACGTCGAGCAGCGTGTCGCCCTGCCGCACGCGGTAGGTGGTGACCTTGCCGACGACCGTGTCGACCGGCGCGCCGTGCGCGTCGAGATCGACGGTGAAGCGCGGCACGTCCTTGTGCGCGAAGCTCTCCTCGCTCCACGCCGGCTCCGGCGCCGCCGCGGACGCCGCACGGTGCGCCGCGCAGCCCGCGACCAGCACGCCGAGCAACGCCGCCGCCGCGCAGCGCGCCGCCCGGCGGGCTGTCTCTCTCGTGGATCTCATCTGCGCTCGCTCCGCCCCGCCAAGAGGCGCGGGCCGTCCCATTGTGGCGTCGATGGGCAGCGAGGAGAAGTGCTGCGCGCGGGTCGATCGCGCGCCGCTTCGGCCTGCGTCGTCTCGCCCGGGGAGATTGGTCCTTGCCTACGACGGCGCGAATGGTCTAGGTCAACCCGCCACCGATTCTTGAACCTGCTGATCTCGGGAAACGCTCCACGGCCCGGCAGCGAGAAAGGCCCCTCGTGCGCAGCACACTTCCGGCCGGGCTTGCGTTGCTCTCGGTCCTCGTCTTCGCCACGGCGCTCCCGCAGTCCGCGAGCGGCGCGGACGTCGGCGTGGTCGGCAGCCGCCTCGCGATCTCGAGCTCCGCACCCACCGGCAAGGAGTCGCTGTCGTCGACGCAGAAGGGGCCCGGGATCGGCTTCGGCGCGGCGAGCGCGGCGAGCGAGATGAGCGGCAGCTTCGACGTCTACTACGTCGACACGCCGTCGAACCGCGGCAGCCTGCCCCTGCCGGCGCCGTGGTGGAGCGTCGACGCGCGCACCGCGAAGTTCCAGAACCGGCTCGCGCCGGCCGGTGGAACCGGCGTGCGCAGCGCGACCGTCCGCAAGGACGCGAACGCCAAGGTCAGCGCGAAGAGCACGGGTGGCCTCGACCTCACGCAGCCGCCCGGGCCGGGTGGCGTCCTCTCCGTCCTGACGGTGCACAACGCGGGCGACGGCTCGACGACGCGCATGTGCACGCTGTACGCGGCTGGTTCGGGGAGCAAGATCCAGCACCACTCGGTGGCCGGGCGGAGCCGTCTGTCGCTGACTAAGGGGGTGCCGACCGCGTGCCCGACCTGCAGCGACGGCGTGAAGAACGGCGACGAGACCGGCGTCGACTGCGGCGGCAGCTGCGCCGCCTGCGACGTCGGCCAGAGCTGCACGACGGGCTCGGACTGCGCGAGCGGGCTCTGCACGAACGGCGTGTGCGAGTACCCGAGCTGCACCGGCGGCGTGCAGGACGGCAGCGAGACCGGCATCGACTGCGGCGGTCCGGTCTGCCCGCAGTGCCCGCCGGGCCAGGGCTGCGCGAACGCAAGCGACTGCACGAGCGGCGTCTGCACCGGCAACGTCTGTCAAGCACCGAGCTGCGGCGACGGCGTGAAGAACGGCGACGAGACCGACGTCGACTGCGGCGGCTCCTGCGGCGGCTGCGTCCCGTTCACGGTGACCATCGACACGCCGCTGCACGGCAGCTTCTCGCAGGCGGCGAGCACGACGGTCACCGGGCACACGACCGGCGTCGGCCCCGCGGGCGCGGACCTCACGCTCAACGGCACGGCGGTGCCGCTCGCCGTCGACGGCACCTTCAGCGTGAGCATGCCGCTCTACCGCGAGCTGATCTTCAACCCGATGAACGCGCGGCTGGTGCGCCACTTCGACGGTCTGACCGCGTACGACCGCATCGTCGTGATCGCCGGCGACTCGATCGCCGACGGCGACTACTCGCCGGACGGCGTCGCGATGCGCATCAACGACCGCGGCTTCGACTCGATCGAGCCGGTCGCGACGACGCTGGTCTCGATCGATCCGTCGACGCTGGTGCCGGCCGGCACGAAGGTCATGTCGGACTACTGCTACGCGCAGGTCGGCAGCCTCTGCCTCGGCTCGGTCGACGTCGCGATCAGCGGCACGCCGCCGCCCTCGGTCGGTCCGCTGAACATCGCGATCGACTCGATGACCAACGCGCTCGCCGGCGACATCTCGATCCAGGACCTGCGCGTCACGGTGAACGTCGACAGCTCGAGCGGGATCCCGATCCACTGCGAGCTCGCGATCACCGTCGGCCAGACCGACATCCTCGGCAACTTCGACCTGTCGCCGCTCACCCCGCAGCCGACCAAGGTGGACGTGACCCAGCTCGGGAACGTCACGGTCCAGGCGAGCAACACCACCTACTCGACCGACTGCAGCGGCCTCTTCGGCGACGTCACCGAGTCGCTGATCGGCTCGGCGATCGGCGACGTCGGGGCGCTGTTCGCGAACGGGATGCAGGACTTCCTGAACCAGGTCGACGCCAACGGCAACACGCCGATCGCCGGAGCGATCGAGACCGCGCTCGCCGGCGTCGACATCGCTGGTCCGGTCGGAGCGGGGCTCGGCGTCGACCTCGACGCACCGTTCACCTCGATCGTCGAGGACCCGGTGGGCGTCACCTTCGCGGCGGACATCTCCGCGACCAGCTCCGCGCCGGCGCCCGGCGCGCCGCAGCTCGCGGCGAGCTACCACGTCGACGAGCCGTTCCCGACCTTCGGCGCGACGACGCCGGTGCAGCACCTGCCGTACGGCATCGGCCTCGGCATCTCGACCTCGGGCTTCAACCAGCTGCTCAAGAGCCAGATCGAGAATGGCCTCCTCAGGAGCACGCTCACCGAGATCGACCTCGGCGGCGGCCCGATCCCGCTCACGGCGGGGCTCCTCTCGGCGCTGTTCACGCCGTTCTCGGCGATCCCGCCGGCGACGCCGATCGCGATCCGCGTGTCGCCGACGATCGCGCCGGTCCTGACCGGCGACTTCGGCCCGGCGGGCGAGCTCGGCGAGCTGCGCGCTTCGCAGATCATGGTCGAGTTCGTGCAGGACGAGGGGCAGCCGACCGAGCAGGTGCGCCTCGTCCTCGCGGTCGACGCCGACATCGGCCTGAACCTCGCGTTCCAGCCGGGCGGCATCGGCTTCGCGCTGTCGACGCCGACCGCGGCGGACGTGACGGTATCGATCCTGAAGAATCCGCTCGGGGTCGGCGAGGCGGCGCTGCAGGGCTTCCTGCCCACCGTGCTCGCGGGCTTCCTGCCCGACCTCGCGAGCGCGCTGCAGAGCTTCCCGCTGCCGTCCTTCCTGGGCCTGTCGCTGTCCGGCGTCGAGGTGTCGCGGAGCGGGCACTACTACTCGATCTTCGCGGACCTCACGAGCGCGTGCAGCGACGGCTCGACGTGTCCGAGCGGCGTGTGCCGCGACGGCGCCTGCCAGGCGCCGACCTGCGGCGACGGCGTGCAGAACGGCGCCGAGACCGACCTCGACTGCGGCGGCGGCAGCTGTCCGGGCTGCGCCACCGGTGCCGCCTGCTTCCTGCCGACGGACTGCGCGACCGGCGGCTGCTCGGGCGGCATCTGCCAGCCGTCCTGCACCAGCAACGCACAGTGCCCGAGCGGCGTCTGCTCGGGCGGCTACTGCCGCGTGCCGAACTGCGCCGACGGAGCGCAGAACGGCGACGAGACCGGCATCGACTGCGGCGGCCCTTCGCCGTACTGCGTGCGCTGCGCCGACGGCCAGACCTGCGCCGCCGGAAGCGACTGCGCGAGCGGCGTCTGCTCCGGCGGCGTCTGTCAGGCGCCGAGCTGCAGCGACGGGCTGAAGAACGGCAGCGAGACCGACGTCGACTGCGGCGGCTCGAGCTGCCCGGGGTGCGGCCTCGGCAGGACGTGCACGAGCGGCAACGACTGCTCGAGCAGCGTGTGTGGCCTCAACGCGACCTGCACCTGCGGCAACCGCAACTTCACCTTCACCATCAACAGCGACACCGGCGGCGCGTTCGACTCCGCCAAGTGGCCCGGCGGCACCTCGTCGCAGAGCTCGTCGCCCGGCTGCAGCGTCACGATCAACCGTCCGGACGGCAACATCGACCTCGTCTGCTCGCTGTCGTCGCACTTCTCGGTGCAGAGCAAGACCGGCTTCTCGCAGTGCTTCGGCGCCGGCGGCGAGGACGGCGACGGCTGCCAGCCGGTGTCGTGCCCGCCGCTGGGCATCGGCTCGTGCTGCGAGGGCCGCCCGTCGTGCTCGGCGGCGCTGAACGGCTCGGGCTCCGCCCGCTACCTCGTCACGTGTCTCGAGTGACCGTGTCACCCACCACCTGCTCGCGAAAGGGGTCCGCGTCGTGAACAAGCTCAAGATCTCCGCCGTCGCGGTCCTGTCCGCGGCCCTCGCCACCGGCGCGTGGCTCGCCGCCTCGTGGGCGACCGACGTCGGCGTCGTCGGCACGCGCCTCGCGCTGTCGCAGAACACGAGGACCGGCCGCGTCGCGGTGACCTCGGTGCAGAAGGACGCCGACATCCACGTCGGCGCGGCACCGGGGCCGTTCGACCTCGACGCGAGCCTCGAGATCTACTGGGTCGACACGCCGACCAACAAGGGCGTTCTCGCGATGCCGTCGCCGTTCGCCAAGACGACGGCCAAGGCCGCGACCTACCGGAACACGCTCGCGCCCGGCGGCCCGTCGCCGGTCAAGAACGCGACCATCCAGTTCGGCAAGGTCGCACGCGTGACCGCGAGCGGGCTCGGCGGCCTCGATCTCTCGAGCGCGCCCGGAGCGGGCGGCGTCGTCACCGTGCTGACCGTCGACAACGCGGCCGACGGCTCGAAGCACCGCATGTGCTCGCTGTACTCGACCCCGAGCGGCAGCATCGTGCAGTACAAGGTGACGCCGACCGGCTACAAGCTCGTCGCGCGGCGCGGCGTCGACGTCGTCTGCCCGAACTGCGCCGACGGCAAGCAGAACGGCGACGAGACCGACGTCGACTGCGGCGGGCCTTCCGAGAGCTGCAGCCGCTGCGACACCGACCAGCACTGCAGCGTGCCGTCCGACTGCACGAGCGGCGTGTGCACCGCCGGCGTCTGCCAGGCGCCGAGCTGCAGCGACACCGTGAAGAACGGCGACGAGACCGACGTCGACTGCGGCGGCTCGTGCGGCGGCTGCGCACAGGGCGAGCACTGCGCGATCGGTCACGACTGCACGGGCGGGGTCTGCACGGGCGGCGTCTGCCAGCCGGAGTCGTGCACCGACAGCGTGAAGAACGGCGACGAGACCGACGTCGACTGCGGCGGCAGCTGCTCGGCCTGCGCCGACGGCGACCACTGTTCGGTCGCGGGCGACTGCACGAGCGGCGTCTGCACCGGCGGGATCTGCCAGGCGCCGACGTGCAGCGACGGCGTCAAGAACGGCTCCGAGACCGCGGTCGACTGCGGCGGCAGCTGCAGCGGCTGCGCGAACGGCGCCGCCTGCGGCGTCGCCGGCGACTGCCAGAGCCACGTCTGCACCGGCGGGATCTGTCAGGCAGCGACGTGCAGCGACGGCGTCAAGAACGGCAGCGAAACCGACGTCGACTGCGGCGGGTCGTGTCCGGCGCACTGCCCGGCCGGCGACGGCTGCACGACCGGCGGCGACTGCCAGAGCGGCGTCTGCACGGGCGGCGTGTGCCAGGCGCCGGCCTGCAACGACGCCGTCAAGAACGGCAGCGAGACCGACGTCGACTGTGGCGGCGGCACCTGCGGCGACTGCGTCGACGGGCGGGCCTGCGGCAACGCGGGCGACTGCGTGAGCGGCGTCTGCACCGGTCACGTCTGCCAGACGCCGACCTGCAGCGACGGCGTCAAGAACGGCAGCGAGACCGACGTCGACTGCGGCGGGCCGTCGTGCGGCGACTGCGCCAACGGGCGGGCCTGCGGCAACGCGGGCGACTGCGTGAGCGGCGTGTGCACCGCGGGCATCTGCCAGGTCCCGTCGTGCAGCGACGGCGTCAAGAACGGCACCGAGTCGGGCGTCGACTGCGGCGGCGGGTCGTGCGCGGCGTGCGGCACCGGCGGCGGCTGCAGCGGACCATCGGACTGCCAGAGCGGCGTCTGCACCGGCGGCGTGTGCCAGGCGGCCACGTGCAGCGACGGCGTCGAGAACGGCGGCGAGACCGGCGTCGACTGCGGCGGCGCGTCGTGCGCGGCGTGCGGCACGGGCGGCGGCTGCGCGTCGGGCTCCGACTGCCAGAGCGGCGTCTGCGTCGGCAACCTGTGCCAGGCCCCGACCTGCAGCGACGGCGTCAAGAACGGCACCGAGACCGACGTCGACTGCGGCGGTGCGTCGTGCGGCGACTGCGGCCTGGGCGGGGCCTGCGCGATCAACAGCGACTGCCAGACCAACTTCTGCACCGGCAATCGCTGCAAGTGCCCGAGCCAGCTCTTCACCTTCCAGGTGAACAGCAACAACGGCGGCCTCTTCACCTCCGCGAAGTGGCCGGGCGGCACCGCGACGCAGAACGGGCCGACCGGCTGCAGCATCACCATCAACCAGCCGAACAACAACATCGACCTGGTGTGCACGCTCGCGTCGCCGTTCTCGGTGAACAGCTTCAGCGGCTACTCGAACTGCTTCGGCACCGGCGGTGAGGACGGCGACGGCTGCCAGCCGGTCTCCTGCCCGCCGGCGGGGATCGGCTCGTGCTGCTCGGGACGCCCGTCGTGCTCGGCGGCGCTCAACGGCTCGGGATCGGCGCGCTACTTCGTGCAGTGCAACTCGTGAGCCCCTGCGCGCGGCCGGGAGACCGGCCGCGCGCCTGAGGCGGCAGTTGATCCGCTCGCGCCGTCGCCCGAGGGGCGCGCGGCGCCGACCGACTTCCTCGAGCAGCGCGGTACGTCTCGAGGGCGACGAGCGCCCGCACGGGACGAAGGTGCTTGACGCGTGCCGCCCCCTCGTCGCGGGCACCGGAACGTTGCCCCTCCCCCGGCGTCAGGCTGCACGCCAGCCGGGCTCGTGCACGCCGAGCGGTCCCGGCTCGGGACCGCGCGCCGGCGCGACCCCCGCGATCTCGCCCGGCAGGCGAAGGCGCTCGAGCGGACCCCACGCGGTGGGCACCGTCTCGCGCCACGGCGCCACGTCGGCGGCGCCGGGCCCCGGCGCGAAGGGATCGTCGCCCTCGCCGATATCGATCAGGAGCTTCGCGGTGCGCGCGAGCGACGCGCGGATCGACGTGGCGCGACCGGCGCGCAGGGCG